>JAOAIJ010000015.1 GCA_026414765.1 Clostridia bacterium
TCGTCGGCAGCGTCAGATGTGTATAAGAGACAGGAATACAAATGTATTCTCGACATTATGAACACTGTTGACAGCTATATTCCTACTCCTGAAAGAGCAACTGACAAGCCTTTCATCATGCCTGTAGAAGATGTATTCACCATCACAGGCCGTGGTACTGTTGCTACTGGTAGAGTTGAAAGAGGCGTAGTAAAGGTTAGCGACGAAGTTGAAAGCGTTGGTCTGGCTGAAGCTCCCAAGAAGACTGTCGTAACTGGTGTTGAAATGTTCAGAAAGCTGCTGGATCAGGCAGTTGCCGGTGACAACATTGGTGCTCTTCTCAGAGGCGTTCAGAGAAATGATATCGAAAGAGGACAGGTTCTGGCTAAGCCCGGTTCCATCAAGCCTCACACTCACTTCACCTGCCAGGTGTACGTTCTGTCCAAAGAAGAAGGCGGAAGACATACTCCTTTCTTCAACAACTACAGACCTCAGTTCTACTTCAGAACAACTGACGTTACTGGTGTTGTAGAGCTTCCTCAGGGTGTTGAAATGGTTATGCCTGGTGATAACATCACCATGACTATCAAGCTCATCACTCCTATCGCTATGGAAGAAGGCTTGAGATTCGCTATCCGTGAAGGTGGTAGAACAGTTGGTTCAGGAACAGTTACTTCAATAATTGAATAATTTGAGCTAACATAAAAAATCCGGTGTCATCGACACCGGATTTTTTGATTTTCAATTTTTAAAGCAAGCTGGCTTTTTTAAGAGCCATTCTTACCTGGTAGCCTAGTATAGAGGCTGCAATAAGTTTTACAATATCAAATGGGATAAAAGGTATTACAACAGCATTTATTGCCTTAACGTAATCATACCCTTTAATCAAGCCAAATTGGAGTGTTCCAAAGGTATAGCATATAATCATCCCTATTACTAAAAGTCCGATTACATCTGTCCTTGATACTTGCTTTTTACGTTCCATAACAAAACCAATAACAAAAGATATTACTGGAAAACTTAATAAAAATCCCCCTGTTGGTCCGATAAGCCATCCTAATCCACTGCCACCATTTGAAAAGACCGGCATTCCAACTATTCCAATCATAATGTAAACAATTTGCGAAAGGGCACCGTATTTACTACCTAGGATAACTGCAGACATGAATACGGCAAATGTCTGCAGTGTTATCGGTACTGGAGCGAGCGGCGTATTAATGGAAATACGGGCACAAACGGCAGTTAGAGCTGCAAATAGACTTGCTAAGATTAATCCTCTTAAATTTAGTTTCATATTAGCCTCCTCGTTGATTGTCAACCAGTGCACGAAAAACGGTTGACAATATAAAGAATAATGTATTTACCTTTCTTTGTCAATACGGGTATCTCATTGCAAGCAGATAAACATATATCACTAATTAACACAGGAATTGGGGTTAAGAAAATCTTAAGGATTATTATCTGTAATTTTTAAATAATAAAGTTTATAATTTATATAATAAATACAACGGTTTTTATGTTTATTGAGGGAGTAGGATGTATGGCTGGAGAAACTGTTTTGGTAGTAGATGATGAAAAGGAAATCGCGGATCTGATAGAGATATATTTATCCAATGAGGGTTATAGGGTATTGAAAGCATATAGTGGCATTGAAGGATTAAGTATTGTCGAAAAGGAGAGTTTACAACTTGTAATACTTGATATAATGATGCCTGGAATGGATGGCTTGGAATTATGCAGAAGGATAAGGCGGGAATGGAATATTCCTATTCTCATGCTGAGTGCCAAATCACAGGATATTGATAAAATAATGGGTTTAAGCACGGGAGCTGACGACTATCTGACAAAACCCTTTAATCCTCTGGAGCTTATAGCAAGGGTTAAATCCCAGTTAAGAAGGTTTTTACAGCTGAATCCCCAGAATAATCCGGCGGCTGAAGGCTATGAAAGCTCTATAACAGTAAACGGACTTTGTATAAACACAAGAAACCATTCTGTAAGTGTGTATGGGAATGAAATAAGCCTGACACCTACGGAGTTTGGCATACTTCATCTGCTAGCCAGCAATAGAGGCCGTGTATTCAGTTCGGAGGAGATATTTGAGAGAGTCTGGAAGGAAAGATATTTTGAATCCGATAATACTGTGATGGTACATATCAGAAAAATCCGTGAGAAGACAGAGGAAAATCCAAGAAAGCCTGTTTTTATAAAAACTGTGTGGGGGGTAGGGTATAAAATTGAAAACTAATTACTTCTCAAGCATCAGATTCAAGTTTATATTTATGTTTATTATGAGTGGTATTATAGCTTTTGCGGGTACAATAATGATAGCTGCCGGTACATATATTGCAATTCTTCTGTTTAAGCCGCTCGGACGGGTTATTTCATTATTTGTCAGAACAGATATTGCAGTTATAGTAATAATATTTTTATGCTTTCTTGTTTTATTTATTGTAACATATCTCCTATTTACTCAGCGGAGCATCCGGTATATAGAAGAAATATCTGCATCTTTGAGAATTATTGCCGAAGGCAATCTTGATTATAGTATACCTATACGTTCAAAGGACGAACTGGCACATCTTGCAGAGAATATCAACTCCATGACTTTCAAATTAAGAAAATCAATAGAAGAGGAAAGATGTGCGGAGAAAACAAAGAATGATATTATAACCAGTGTATCTCACGATCTGAGAACCCCACTGACGTCTATATTAGGGTATTTGGGACTGGTAGCAAATGATAAGTACAGGGATGAAGTTGAATTACGTTATTATATAGATATTGCATATAATAAATCACAAAAGCTTAAGAAGTTGATTGACGAGCTATTTGAATATACAAGACTGAGTAGTGATGGGTTTGTGCCTGTTCCCGGAAGAGTCAGCTTAAATGATATGCTAGAGCAGCTTGCAGAAGAATTTGTTCCTGTTTTTGATGATGCAGGTATGAAGTACAGATTATTCATTACCACTGAGAAGGCTTATACTTATGCTGACGGAGATATGCTGGTAAGAGTTTTTGAAAATTTGATTTCTAATGCCGTACGATACGGGAGAGACGGTAAATATGTTGATATAGAGCTTTTTAAAGAAAGCAGGGATGCTGTTGTGAGGATAATTAACTATGGAAAGCGGATTCCTGAAGAAGAGCTGCCATACATTTTTGAAAAATTCTACAGGATTGAAAAGTCAAGGTCGGAAAATACGGGAGGCACAGGGCTGGGTCTTGCAATAGCAAAAAACATTGTTGAGCTTCACAAGGGAAGAATTACGGCATACTCTCAGAATGACAGGACTGTATTCGAAACAAGGCTTAGTGTTGTATAGGTGTGATAGGGCTTGATAAACATCAGGCTCTTTTTGTTTATATTAAGAAAATATTAAGGAAAAGTCTAACAATTTATTTAGCATTTTCAGGTAAAGTTTTATTGATATGGGATTCGGTTTAGCTTAACAATGAAAGGAGATGTTTTGATGTCTGTTAAAGCGGAAATGGCAATAAAAAGACTAGCAGCTGTTATTCTTGCAGGTTTACTTATATTGACAGCTTATACACCGGTAATAGCAGAAACGAAAGAAAAAAAGATAGAAGATAACCATGAGTTGGAGGACTTTTTTGAAAAGTGTATAGGCGCAAATATGGAAAAGCATCATGTGCCGGGGGTTGCTGTCGTGGTAGTGAAGGATGGAAAAGTCATCCTAAAAAAGGGGTATGGATATTCAGACCTTGAGGAAAAGATTAAGGTAGACCCTGATATTACAGTATTCAGGAGCGGGTCGGTTGGAAAGCTGTTTACACAGACGGCAATAATGCAATTATATGAGCGTGGGCAGTTGAGGCTGGACCATGATGTTAATAAATATCTCAAGAAAATCCAAGTAGATAACCGCTTCTCAAAGCCGCTGACCATGGAAAACCTTCTGACCCATACAGGGGGTCTTGATGAGATCCTATTTGATACTTCCTTTGCGGATAAGAATGATGTTAATGCTTACGAAAGCTATATGAAGAGCAATATTCCAAAAGTAGTGGATGAGCCGGGAAAAACTACAAAATACAGCAATATAGGGACAAACCTGCTAGGGTATATCGTTCAGGTTGTTTCCGGTATCGGCTATAAAGATTATATAAAAAACAACATATTCGAGAAACTGGATATGAGAAACAGTGTTGTTTCAACACCAATACCTAACATGTCCAAAGGGTATATATATGAGAATAATAAATACCGTGAGATTGATTACGTATTTTTTTCTGACCCGGGATCAGGAGATATTAACTCTACCGTAGCAGATATGGGAAAGTTTATGATTGCACATTTACAGAATGGAGAATATCAGGGTAAAAAAATTCTTCAGCCGGCTACTGTGCAAATCATGCATAAGCAGCATTTTACACATCATCCCAGGTTACCGGGCATGGCATATGGATTTATTGAAGATTACAGGTATGGTAAGCGTGTTTTAAAGCATGAAGGTGCAGTGCCGGGTTTTGCAACAACTTTGTTCCTAATTCCTGAAACTGGTCTGGGAGTTTATATAGCAACTAACGCCCTGGGACCTATGCCGTTATACGTAGAAGATGAATTTTTTGAGCATTACTTCAAGCAGGAAAAAGGTAATCAAACGAAAGAGGTCTTTAAAAGTTTGGGCGATAACGTTGTAAAATTTACAGGAAGCTATAGAGATTATAGTGAGCTTTCTAAAACCGGTATAGCAAAATTCATGGGGTTGTTGCCTGGTAGTGAATCAAAGATTATTGATAATATGGATGGAACTCTGACTCTTGAAGAATTCAATTTTAAAAAGGAGTTTGTCAGAACTGTGCTAAAACAAGTAGAACCATATGTATTTAAGAGGGAGGATAACCAGGGTTATGTTGTATTCCGCGCAGATGGGAAAGGGAATGTGACGCATTTTTTTAACGGGAACCCAATAGTTTCTTATGAGAAATTGAAGTGGTATGAAAAACAGGGTTTACAGAGAATAATTCTGATGTGTTGCTTAGCAATATTCAGTGTTTCATCTCTGGTTTGGTTTATCAGGTATCTTGCTGTTGGTTCAAGGGGGAAGAAAAAGGCAGGTTTCGGTACTGCTGCATTTGCCAGGCTGCTGGGAGGAGTGGTCTGCTTTCTTAATTGTATTTCACTTATTGGGATTATTTTTATTGCTTCTTTAGCTGGACTTGGCCTCCAGCACTGGATGCTTACAGCAATAACAGCATTTTTAGTTGTGCTTTTTATTACCAGTATCCTGACTTTTGGATTAGTAATGTTTGCCTCTTTAGCCTGGAGGGTTGGATATTGGACAATTGCAGGCAGGATTCATTATTCGGTTGTAACTGTGGCATCATTGGTATTTGTATGGGTATTGAATTATTGGAATCTGCTGAGATTAATACCTTAGCATATATTTATACACTCTGTTGGAATAAACGAGTTTAAACAAGCTCCAAATGGGAATATATATGTTTAAAGAAAATGAATAAGGAGTGTAGTTATGCTTGAGATAAAAAAGAAAATATACTGGATAGGAATTAAAGACTGGGAGCTCAGAGTATTCCATGGGCATGAGCTATCTACGCACAGAGGTTCCACTTATAATTCCTATATTATTAAAGATGAAAAGACAGTTTTGGTAGATACTGTCTGGGATCCTTACAAGGAAGAGTTTGTAGAAAATCTTGAAAAAAAAATCGGGTTAAGAAATATAGATGCAATTGTGATAAATCATGTTGAACCCGACCATGGAGGTAGTCTGGGTTATTTAATGGAAAAAATGCCGGATACGCCTATTTACTGTACAAAAAATGGAGCTGAAATAATAAAAAGACATTTTCATAAGGACTGGAATTTTAACATTGTAAAAACAGGAGATACTTTTAAGACAGGGGAATATGAGCTTGTATTCGTCGAAATGCAAATGCTGCACTGGCCAGACAGTATGGCAACCTATGTGAAGGGAGCCAATACTCTGTTATCCAATGATGCATTCGGGCAGCACTACTCGCCTGCATCGCTGTTTAATGATGAGGTTGACAACTGTGAGCTGTATCAGGAAGCATTAAAGTATTATGCAAATATACTTACCCCCTTTAGTGCTCTAGCAAAGAGAAAAATAGAACAGATAAGAGAATTAAAACTGCCCATAGATATGATTGCCCCGAGTCACGGAGTTATTTGGAGGGAAAACCCTGCGCAGATAATTGAAAAGTATTATGAGTGGGCACAGGACTATAATGAAGGTACCGGAGTTATAATTTATGATACTATGTATGATGCAACAAAAGCTATTGCAGAAGCTATCGGTGAAGGACTTGCCGACAGCGGAATAAAATTCAAAATGTACCATGCTGCCGAAACGGACAGAAGTGACCTTCTTACGGAGATTTTCAAAGCCAAGGCTGTTATTGTAGGCAGCTGTACTGTAAATAATGTTGTTATGCGTGCAATATCATCACTTTTAGATGATATTAAAGGACTTAAGTTTAAAAACAAGCTGGGAATGGGCTTCGGCAGTTATGGCTGGAGTGGTGAAGCTCCGAAGATTATTCACCAGAAGCTTGGTGATGCAGGCATTAGTATGGTACAGGAGCCTTTGGGAATCAAATACAGACCCACTGGGGAAGAACTTGGACAGTGTGTGGAATTGGGCAGAAAAATTGCGGCAAATATGAAATAGAAGGGATTAAAAAAGCTTTTATACAGTCAGGTATAAAAGCTTTTTTAATGATTGCTGAAAAAAAACCACCTACAAACAGAAAAATATCTACTTCATACTATCTTTTCAATGTGATAAGCTATACATGAAAATGGTGTGGGATGGGGGAGTTTTTTTTGAACAGATTTGCAAAAGAGATTATTGTGATATCAGTAATTCTTATTGTCTCCATATGCATCAGTATTCCTTCCTATATAAAAAACGATAAAGAATACAAGGTTATGAGGGAAAAGGAAGAAGCTAACTCAAAAGATTGGGTTGTTTCAACGCCTGAATCCCAGGGTATGAACCCGGAAGTGCTTAAGAGGGCGGATAAGGTGCTAAAGAGGACAGATGCTCTTAGTTTCCTGGTTGTGCGGCATGGGAGACTTGTGCATGAAAGCTATTACAGCAGCGCTGGCAGGGATGACTATAATAATGTGTTTTCAGTAACAAAAAGCTTTATTTCTGCTCTCACGGGTATAGCTATCGATAGAGGTTATATTAAAGGGATAGATGAGAAAATCAATATATATCTGCAAGGATACTATTCACAGATTAATGATACAAGGAAAGAAGAAATTACCATAAAACATCTTCTGACTATGACACCGGGGTTTGTTGAGGATTTCAGCAGCTGGACAGGAAGCACAGATTGGATAAAACATACGATTAGGCTTCCTCTTAAATATGACCCGGGTCAAAAATTCCAGTATGCAAACTCGGCTTCACACTTGCTCTCTGCTGTTCTGACGAAAGCTGTAGGCAAGAGTATGTCTGAATTTGCCGATCAATGTCTTTTCAATGAGTTGGGTATCAAGGACAAAAAGTGGACTGCCGATCCTCAGGGTTATACTGCAGGACATGCGAATCTGTATTTAAGACCCAGAGATATGGCAAAATTCGGACTACTTTACTTGAATAAAGGGATGTGGAATAACAAAAGAGTACTGTCCGCTGAGTGGGTGGAGGAATCTACAAAAAAGCATGTTGATACTGAACCGGAAAAAACCAGGGGTACACCGACTGGATATGGTTATAAGTGGTGGACCTTTGAGGAAAAAGGATACTACATATATGCAGCAGCGGGTTTTGGCGGACAGTATATCTGTATCATTCCCGACCTGGATATTGTATTGGTTACAACTTCGTTACCGGGAAGGCGGGGCAGCTTAGATGATAATTACCGTTCGGTACTAATAAAAGAATACATAATACCTTCAGTAAATGATAAACAGTAAGGAGTGTGTCCTATGAAACTGCATGAAATAAAAGAGCTTGGTGAAAGAATAAAAGGCAATATTTCAAAGGTGATAGTCGGTAAAGACGATACCATAGACCTGATACTTGTTGCACTTTTCTGTTCAGGGCATGTGCTGCTTGAAGATGTGCCGGGTGTAGGCAAAACCGTATTGGCAAAATGTCTTGCTAAATCAATTGATTGCAAATTTAAGAGGATACAGTTTACTCCTGATTTGCTACCCTCGGATTTGACCGGGATAAATTTTTACAATCAGAAGGAAAGTGAATTTGTTTTCAGACCGGGACCTGTATTTGCCAATATAATACTTGCTGATGAAATTAACAGGGCGACGCCCAGAACCCAATCAAGCTTGCTTGAGTGTATGGAAGAAAGACAGGTTACCATAGATGGTGAAACCAAGGCAATAGGATTACCCTTTTTTGTTATTGCTACACAAAACCCGGTAGAGACTCACGGGACATTTCCGCTACCCGAGGCCCAGCTGGACAGGTTTTATCTGCGGCTGAAGCTCGGATATCCATCCTTGCAGGAGGGAAGGCAGATACTGGACAGATTTCAGAATGTAAGTCAGATTACATCCGTTGATTGTGTAGCAAAAGCGGAAGAAATCCTGGAAGCACAGAAGTCTTTTTCTGTTGTTAAGATCAGCAGTGAGGTAAAGGATTATATAATTAACATTATTGAAAGAACGAGAAAACATGAAAGAATATTGCTTGGAGTAAGTCCAAGAGGTAGTCTGGCACTGATGAGGGCAACCCAGGTATTTGCGATTTTAAAGGGACGTGACTTTGTGACGCCTGATGATATTAAGAGTGTTGCTGTAGCAGTTCTTGCCCACAGGATCATACTAAAAGGACATTCAGTTTCAGGTAGTGCTTCTTCAGCTGAAATTATTATTGAAGATATTTTAAAGACAGTTCCTGTACCTGTGGAGAATGTTATATGAAAATCATAGCTTTTATGATTATAGTATTTGCAGCAATACAACTACAGAAAGTGGTTTTTACTGCACTGGGATTGAAGAAGCTTGAATACATGTGTGGTTTTAGTGAGAACGAAGCCCATGAAGGCGATGAAGTATTTCTGGTCGAAACTGTACATAATAAAAAGCTTTTACCTGTTCCGTGGTTGAAAGTTGATATTCATTCTTCGAGATGGCTTGAATTTGCAGGAGTAAGGTCGGTCATAACTCAGGATAACAGGAGAGTAACGAGCAGTTTTTTGCTTAAAAGCTATCAGAAGGTAACACGGAGATGGAACCTCAGATGTTTGAAAAGGGGTGTTTTCTTTACCGAGAATGTAACTTTGATTTGGGGAGATATACTCGGGATAGGAAATGATTCTGCTGCTGTCCCGGTAAATGCCAGATTGATCGTATACCCTGAGATACTGAATCTTGAGGATATGTTCATACCCGCAAATTATGTTCCGGGAGATACGATTGTTAAAAGATGGATTGTAGATGATCCCTTTATGGTTTCCGGAGCAAGGGAATATACTGAAAGAGATCCCATGAACAGGGTGCATTGGCAGGCTACTGCCAGACATGGGAAGCTTATGGTGAGAAAAAGTGATTTTACATCCCAGCTAAGTCTTACAGTCATACTAAATATGCAGTCCGTAGAGTATGAATATGACAGGGTAATGTACAGAGACAAGGCAGAACTGGGAATAAAGGTAGCAGCAACGGTTCTGGATAGAGCGGCAAGAATGGGAATTCCTGCAAGGCTTATATCCAATGGGCATACTGTCCATGATGATAAAAATATGGTGTATAGTAGTGAGGCTGGAGGTATCGAGCATATCAGAGGTCTGATGAAAATCCTTGCTGAGCTGGAGCTTAAGAATTTAAAGGATTTTGATAATTTCCTAGAGGGTGTTATTCCTGATATAGCAAACAGTCAGGTAGTATTAATCACTTCATATATGAACAGACAGACTGCTGATTCAGCAAGATATCTTAGGCAGAATGGAAATGCTGTAAAAATAGTTTTGCTGGATTACATTTCAGAAGCGGGGAAACTCCCCGGAGATATTGATTTATTTATGCTTTCAGGAGTTGATAATATTTATGCCTGAAAAAATCAGAATAACTGTAATGAAGTTAACGGCGTTAACCGGAGTTTTTTTGTTTATCTATCCTGGTGTTGAGTTGTTAAGGTATACTGTTTTTAAGGGTGCATCAGAGCTGCGGGACATATTCTTTTTCGCACTGACGGTTTTTTTCGGCTATCTTACAGGAAGAGTAGTGGTGAGAGATAAATCCAAAATACTGGAAAGAATCATTTCTGTTCCTGCAGTGGAGTTTTTTCTGGATAAGCATGCTACAGTTCTCTTCATGTCAAAGCTTACTGCATACTTAACCTCACTTGTGCCATTTTTTGCTGTAATTATTTTCTCTTCAGGAGAAAGTTTGCAAAGGCGGCTTATAGAAGCAAGTATTGCTCTTATCTTTTATTTTATCGGGTTAAGGGCTAATTTTCGCGAGTTTGGCAGGATACTTGGCAGCACATTTTTTTATATTGCATTTATTTTCTCTATGTGCCTGCTTTTTGCAGTAACCTACTCTAAAGGCCTTAGTCACCTAAGAATTCAATTTTCCATCATGTTTTTTATTGCAGTTATAGCTTCACTAATCATACAAAATCAAGCCTATCTGGACTTAATGGTAATGAAAAAGGAAGCACATTCTGCCGGCACTCCCAGGAATATAAGAATTTTTAATATTAAAGCAGTTGTCATGTTTTTGTTTTTTTTAGTACTTCTTTTGAATTTAAACAGTATCGTTGCATTTACTCTTAGTATGCTGAAAATGTTTGTGAGTGTGGTAGTAGAGATAATGATGAAGCTTTTTAGACTACTTTTTCCGGATGCAGGAGGAGCTAAGATACAAACAGCAAGTGCTGAAGTCCCTTTTTTTGGGAGGATCAGGTTACCTAGCCCATTCTGGAATTTTATTACTGAGGTTTTCAGAAATGCTATTTTTTTATATGCGATATATAAATTTATACCTGCTGCTATTCTGAAAATCAGAAATATGCTATTGTGGATAATTAAGTTGATAAAACGTTTATTGTTCAGCAATGTGGAAAGCGCTGCCGCTAATTTACCAGTAGACTATACCGATGAAACTGAGACAGTAGGGCCACCCTGGTTAAGAAAAAAGAAAGAGAGCACAGGGAAAAATATCCGTAAATTCAGGAAAGCCCTAAAGGATATCAGCGATCCTATAGTGAAAATCAGAGTTATCTATGCTTGTATAGCTGAAATCTTTATTGAAAAGAAAATTGATATCAGAAAGTCTGATACTACAGGAGAGATTCTTAAGAAAGCAATGCATATGGAAGAAATAAGGGATGCTTTGAGCAGCGTTACATCTGTGTATGATAAAGTAAGATATGGCGATGTAATCCCCCAGGAGACAGAGGTATTTAGTACAGAAAAGAGTTTTGAAAGGATATGTGGGACAATAGATAGAAAGTAACTAAAAAAGAGTTGAAACACGCTGGTCTCCTTAAACACTGCCTGTTTCAACTCATCGAAATCAATTAACTTGTTTATCTCGTATCTATTGATACAAACCTATTCTGTACTTCGAAGGAGTAGTTTCTTCCTGAGTTATTATCCCAGTGATTTGCACTGTCTTTAAAAGCTATCTTTAACTGTTCACGTGAGGTTATAGGCAAGTGTGCCTCAAAACCTTCATCTGTTCTGCTCATTTTTATGTCTTTTGCATCTTTCCAGTCTTCACTATAACCTATATGCATATAAACCGAGTCTGCTCCTTTGTTGTGCAATATCCCTTTATACATCACAGTTGCGGTATCACCTTCGGCAATTACGTTGGGCCTGATTACGACACCGTTCTGATGATAAATATTATACACAAAACCACCCCTTATAGTTTTTTTCAAGAATTAAACTATTTTTATAGGTTTAATTCTTGTCGGCAAAACTGAAAAGTTACAGACAACAAATTTTCTGTGATAAGCTGTCCGTATTTATTATTTCTTGCGAGGTTTATATTATGTGAGACTCTTTTTGACTATTAAGATACATTTAAACATTACTTTGCGTTTTTAAAGCAAAATATGCTATAATAATTAATATAATACCATTCAAAAAATTTCCACACTAGATTTGATATTTGTTTCGGCAGGCAATGAAGAAGTGGTTCCCTCTTATTCCATATAAAACAATTGAAAATAAAAAATTTAACAGTTATAATTGTTAGCATTGAGGAAGTTCGGATATTAATGTGCTGTTTTGTGTATGCTCCTGCTAAAAGATTCTGTGAATACACCGCACTGCTAGTGGCCGAATTTAAGTATATGCCTGTTGTATATGTAATATATTTATTATTACTTGTGAAGTAACGACTATCCGTAACTTCATAAATTTATTTTTATTTCCCAAATTAGATATAAATCCAGGGAAATAAATTAACAAATATTTATTTATTTTATTTAATTGAGGGGATGGTCAAATGACTGAATCAAAAAAAGTTATTAAAAGGCAGGTACTACCGTTATTGCCTCTCAGGGGACTGACAGTGTTTCCATATATGACTTTGCCGTTTGATGTAGGTAGGATTAAATCTATAAAGGCATTGGAAGAAGCCATGATCAACAATCAGTTAATACTGCTTGTTACACAAAAGGATGCAAAAAATGATTCTCCCGGTGAAGAAGATATTTACAATGTAGGTACGATATCTAAAGTTAAGCAGCTTTTAAAACTTCCGGGAGATACGATAAGGGTACTTGTTGAAGGGGTCAGCAGAGCTGAAATTGGTGAATTCACTCAGACAGAACCGTTTTTTATGGCTGAGGTTATAGAGAAGATCTATACTTATGATGAAGGAAGCAGTGTGGAAGTAGAGGCTCTCAAGAGGAGAGTGCTGACGACTTTTGAAGAATATGTCAAGCTGAGTAACAAGGTTCCTGCTGAAATAATGCTTTCAGTAGGAAGCATAGAAGACCCGGGACAACTGTCTGATATTATTACTTCAAACCTGACACTGAAGGTAGAACAGAAACAGGATATTCTGAATGAATTCAATCCCAATTCCAGGTTGGAAAAGCTTCTTGAAATACTCTTGAAAGAGATAGAGATCCTAGAAGTAGAGAAAAACATTAATGCGAGGGTCAGAAAACAGATAGACAAGATGCAAAAGGAATATTACCTTAGGGAGCAGCTGAAAGCTATACAGACAGAATTGGGAGATAAAGACGGAGTTGCCGGAGAAGTAGAGGAATACAAGGAAAAGCTTAAGAATGCAAATGTTTCCGAAGAGGTGGAAAAAAAGGTTCTCAAAGAGTTGGACAGACTATTGAAAATGCCTTCAGGATCCGCAGAAGGTTCTGTTATCAGAACATATCTCGACTGGATATTTGATCTTCCTTGGAATAAGACTACTGAAGAGGTAATAGATCTCAAAATAGCCAGAGATATACTGGATGAAGATCATTATGGGCTGGAAAAGGTCAAAGAGAGAATTATTGAATATCTTGCAATCAGGAAGCTGAAAAACTCGCTGAAGGGGCCTATTCTTTGTTTAGTCGGACCTCCAGGGGTAGGAAAGACTTCTATAGCAAAATCCATAGCCAGGGCGCTTAACAGAAATTATGTAAGAATGTCACTTGGCGGGGTAAAAGATGAATCTGAAATAAGAGGGCATAGGCGTACTTATGTAGGTTCAATGCCTGGAAGACTTATTGCAGCACTCAAACAAGCGGGCTCTAAGAACCCACTTTTATTGCTTGATGAAATAGACAAGATGAGTAGTGACTTCAGGGGGGACCCTGCATCAGCTATGCTGGAAGTGCTTGATGGTGAGCAGAATTTCTCGTTCAGGGATCATTACCTGGAATTGCCGTTTGACCTTTCAGATGTTATGTTCCTCACTACGGCTAACAGCCTTGATACCATACCGAGGCCACTGCTTGACAGGATGGAAGTCATAAGCCTTACCAGTTACACAGAAGAAGAAAAGATCAATATAGCTATGAACCACTTGATTCCAAAGCAGATACAGGCTCACGGCCTTAAAAAGAACAATATTATTATAGAGGAACAGGCTGCAAGGGATATAATTAATTTCTATACACGAGAGGCAGGAGTAAGAAATCTGGAAAGAGAGATTGCTGCTGTGTGTAGGAAAGCTGCCTGTAATTTGGTTTCAACAAATAAAAAGTCAATTAGAATTACATCAAAAAATATAGAGAAGATGCTTGGTACTAAGAAGTACAGATACGATAAGGCTAATGAAAAGGACGAAGTAGGAATAGCTACAGGCCTTGCGTGGACGTCTGTAGGTGGTGATACGCTTTCCATAGAAGTTACACTGATGAATGGAAGTGGAAAAATTGATCTTACTGGACAACTCGGAGATGTGATGAAGGAGTCTGCAAAGGCGGCAATAAGCTATATACGTTCAAGAGTAGACCAGCTTGGTATAGACAGTGAATTCCACAATAAGTATGATATCCACATTCATGTTCCTGAGGGTGCTACACCTAAAGATGGGCCATCGGCGGGTATTACACTTGCAACAGCTATGGTTTCTGCACTTACAGGAATGCCTGTAAGGAAAAACGTAGCAATGACAGGAGAGATAACCCTTAGAGGAAGGGTTCTGCCTATAGGCGGATTGAAGGAAAAAGTACTTGCTGCTCACAGAGCAGGAATAAATACAATAATTGTTCCGTTTGACAATAAGAAGGATATAGATGATATTCCTGAAAACATACGGAAAAAATTGAAGTTTGTTATTGCGGCTGATATGGATACGGTATTGAATACTGCTATTATAAAGGGGAAGTCAAAACAGCTTACAAGTGGGGTACGTGAAGAGGGGGCAATAATATTGCCCGCAGATCAGACAGTTATGACTGGTGTCGAACAGAGTGCCAGCTTGATTGAACAGTAATTTTACAAAAGTTAAAAGTGTTCAAGGAATTATGTTTAGCGATTGACAATTCCTGGAACACTTTTTTCTCTATTCAGTTGTAAAAAAGCACTGCAAAATGTTAGAATCTATTTTATCGGATTGACTATAAAGGAGCTCCTATGAAGGCGGTAAGAGAATCAATAAAGCAATCGGCAAGGTATAATAGCTATATATTTCTTGCGTCAATTATTTTATCTGCATTGGCCGTATTTCTTGCAGCATATTTCCTGGAACATGAATTCAGTCAGGTGATGAGTGTAGCCAGCTACCTTACATGGCACAATCTTTTTGAATTTATAAGCATTCTGGTCTCTTTTTCCATTTTTGCTGTTTCATACTATACATATGAGCAGACGCGTAGACTAAGATCTATATTTATTGGCAATATACTGCTGCTGACAGGCATGCTTGATGCATTTCATACTCTGAGTTTTAAAGGGATGCCAGACTTTTTTGTAGCTAATGATGGAGCAAACAGGGCGACAACACTCTGGATAATTTCGAGGCTGATAATATCTGCAGGGTTCTTTGCTTCTTGCTTTATTCCTAAGGAAAAACGCTCTTTACTAAATAGAAAGATTTTCATCATACCGTCATTAGCGGCAAGTGTGTTGATATTGGTTACAGTAACCTATTATCCGGAAGTTTTCCCCCTAATGTTTGATGAAAAAAGTGGGATTACCGGCATAAAAAAGATACTTGAGATACTGGTAATAGTTTTGTTCTTATTGACAACTGCTAAATTTCTGTATGAGTATGAAAAAACCAGGGATTATCTTATAGTAATGCTTGCAGCTGCGTTGATTCTTGGTGTTTTTAGTGAATGGGCCTTTGTTTCCTACAAGAATGATGTGCACAATATCTATAACTATTTGGGGCATGTATATAAATTTGTTTCATACTTCATTATTTTCAGAGTGATATTTATTTACAATGTAAAGCAACCGTATATCGAATTATCCCTGGCAAAAAATGAACTGAAGGAGTATGCAGAAAATCTTGACAGGACTGTAGAAAAGAGGACACAGGAATTAAGACTAATAAATCAAAGGCTTTTAGAGGATTTGGAGTATGCGAGGGATATACAGAAGGCAATACTGCCATCCACACTTCCTAAAGAGCAAGGAGTAAGCTTCTGTGCACGATATTTTCCGGCAGAACGTGTAAGTGGAGATTTTTATAATATATTTAAAATTGATGAAAACAATATCGGCATGTATATAGGGGATGTGGCCGGGCATGGTGTTCCTGCTGCGATGCTGATGGTATTTCTCAATCAAAGTATAAAAACAATAAGTGAAGCAAATGAAAAAAAGAGTGAAATACTGAAACCCTCAGAAGTATTGAAATCCTTGTATACATCCTTTAATAGGACCAACTTCAAGGAAGACGTTTACGTTGTTTTGATATATGCAGTTTATAATATTAAGGATAAGAGGCTTACGTATTCTTCGGCAGGTATAAATGTTCCCCCATTAATAATTAAGAAAGACACAGGAGTAACTGAAATGGAGGTTAAAGGATTTCCCATATGCAAGTTCATTGAATATTATAGCGCCGAATATGCTGATGAGACTCTGCAACTAAAAAAAGGCGATAAAATCTTTTTTTATACAGATGGTCTGGTAGAAGCGGAAAATGAAGTAAGGGAACTATTTGGAGAAAATAGGCTGAAAGGGCTTCTTAGAGAAAACAGAGAGTATACGTGTTTAAAGCTGATAGAAAAAATAGAAAAAACGTTTTTTAGGTTCTTAGATAAAAAAATATTAAAGGACGATATAACGTTTTTTGTTATGGAGGTACAATAAGACGGATCTGGTTTTTGAAATAAATCTATCTGGTACACGATCTATCAGTATTTCTGGTTTATATAGCTATCTATCAGAGACTTGCGTTCCTCGTTTGAAAATGCATTTTCATATATCAGCATGTTTAGTATGCTTTCACTTGTAGAGTGAAGGATCACGCTTTCGTATTCCTTTAATACTATCTCAAAAAGCCTGTTTTTCAGATTCGGAGATTTAACTTTCACAAAATATGCTTCAATACCCCTGAAGTCAAGCAGCTTCAAAAGCTTTTCAGTGACATGATCTTTCTTTGAATAATAATAGTTTGACAGCTCAAAAAAATCTTCTCTGGATGCATTTCTTTTATTAAGATCATGAGCACGCTTCTGATAGTATTTTGCAAGTACATTATAATACTGATAGTTGTAAATTGCTTTTTTTACATTGTCAATCTTCTGGAAGGGCTTTATATCCAAAGCATTTATACAGGCATAATTTTCTTCGATGAATTCTTCCTTTGAAAGATCACCTTTTGCATATTGATCGATCAGGTTTTGTCTGTTTCTAAGGAACTGTTCAAATTTGTTCAATGCCATTTAATCAATCCATTCTATGCGTAGTGGGCTATGTATATACTAAATTATAATGATAAAAAAGTAAAGTGTATAAGCATAATGAAATATTATGCAGGAATAGCGGCATGAAGATACACATTTTCAGGTGTTACCTTAATAAATAAATTAATGTATTATAGAAAAAGTATTGAAGAAAATGAGAAAATTGCACGATAGATATATATAGCAAATATATTTTTTGCGATTTTAGCAGGAATTATTGCGGATAATAGCGAATATCTCTTAGGATTATAGAAAAATATCATAATTATTTATTATCAGTGAAAAACCGCATTATATCTTGTTAAAACACTTTTTATCTGCTATATATGGAAATCTATCAAGTGATACGGAAGTCAGCCTGAAGACAGGAAAATAAACATACAAAAGAGAAAGTGTTTAATGGGAGGACATTATGGGGATTTATACTATTGGAATGATTTCAATGGTAGTTTTATCAACCGCAGCGTTAGTGTATATACTTAAGAAAAACAGCCTTCTAAACCTCAATATGGTTGCTGCAATAGCTGTCAGCTCAGTTTCAATCTGTCTGTTAATCCCTTTTATATTTTCTAAAATAAGCCTGGTTGGACTAAATTTCATTCCTGCCATTCTTATAACTATTTTACTATATATAACTGTTGTTTTCGTGGTAGCCGTAGCCATATCAGTATTTGTTACTGAGAAGAAAGCCGGGGAAATCCTGGATAAAATATTAAAATCAAAAGTATTACAAGCTTGCAATACACTATATACAAAAATTACACAAAAGGTCAAAACCAGAAAAACAAAGTATGACGATAATGTGCTAATAGAAATAGAACCTTCTGCAAAAGATGACAAATTAGGGGAAACTTTGCAGGACAGTACCAAAGAAAATTCCGATATTAATATGGTAAACATTGCTCAGGATGGCTCTGAAATAGAGAATGAACCACCACTTGATGAAAATGGCATGGATTATGTTGATGGGCAAGTTGAAAATATCTTAGAAAAACATGTTGACACTGAGCGAATTATTGATAAAATGGGAATAGAAAATGTTAATGAGGATATACTGGGAATAAGTGTATCTTTAGAATGCGACAAAAATCTACAGAGTATCGAACAACCTGAGCTTGATTCCTCATTATATGAAAACAAAGAAGATAATACTGATGACGCCCAGCATACTGAGAAGTACGAAGTGAGTATAGATTACTACAATACCGGCTATTTTGAAGAAAATACAGAAAAAGAAAATATTGTGTTTCAAACAGATTATACAGAGCAGTGTGATGAAACGGCAGTGTTTGTATCAGATGAAGTTGAAGAAAACCTGTTTGGGAATGATTTGGGAATGATTGAACTTCCGCTTCAAAGCTCAGCAGACGTCTTAAAAGAAGCTGAGGAAGATGCTGCACCCGTAATAGAAGAATTTACTGCGATAGAAGAAACTGCAATAGAAGAAACTGCAATAGAAATAAAGGATTTACTGCAAGAGAAAATACCTGTTCAGGAAGAATATGTGCCGGATGGGGTTGAAACTGTTGATGAGTCACCTGTAGAAACCGTTAAGGATCCCGCAAATATAAATGATTCCATAAGTGGAGACACATGGTGCTTGCAAACAGAGCAATCAATTGGTAATATTGATATTGCAGAAGATATTGTGAAAATCGACAAAGAGGATAATCGGGAAATAAATGATTTTATAAATGAAGCTTTCAGACTTAAGGAAAATGGTGACAAGGAAGGGGCAATACTTCATTATATGTACGCCCTGGAAAAGAATCCTGAAATAGATGCTGTGTTTTGGATTGTACTTGATACCTGTGTATTGTATAAGGAATTGGGACAAGTTGATTTGGCAAAAGAGATACTGGAGGGTTATGTATCTGATTTTGGAGATGTAATAAATCCGGATATTAAGGCGGAGATTGAGAGAAATTTATCAAATTAGCAGATTTGGAACTTGTTTTGTGACTGGTAAGGGATTGGCTTAACGTAATCAGAAGGGGGAATTGTAAGCAATGAAAAAAACTCAGGAAATAATAGGCTTACCGATAATCAGCATATCTGACGGGATGGAAGTGGGCAAGGTAAAAAGCATTATAATAAATGCGGATAAGGGTGCCATTGACTACATAGTTGTTGACAGCGGTATTCAGATTCTAAGTGCAAGAGTTATCCCTACAGACAGTGTTCAGGGAATAGGAGAGTATGCGCTTACTATAGAAAATGAAAATGCTATTAACGATATCAGCAAAATTCCCGCGGCTATAGATCTTCTTCAGAAAAACATTCAGGTCAAGGGAACCAAGGTTCTCACCAAAAAAGGCAGATTGATTGGTGAAATAGGCGATATTTATATTGATGAAGATGAGTGCTGTAAAATAACCGGTCTTGAGTACATTGCCGATATTACCCAGAAAAGGATAAGGCTTATTCCGCGTAAGAGCGTAATAACATTTGGTAAGAATTTAGTAGTAGTTACAGAAGATGTAGAAAGTACTCTGGTAGATAAAATAACAGAATTAGCCACTGGGGAAGGAAGCCTGGGGGCCGAAAAAAAAAATCTGACGGATTCTGATTCTGGTAATTTGGGCGCAGAAATCGTTATGCCTGATAGCGAAGAAAGTAATAATTATGTAGCACCTGTAGATTATAGCAGCTCCTTACCACATATTGAGAAAATAGTTGCAGATGGTGAAGCTTTGTATAAGGATAATACTGCTGAAAATGAAAAGCAGGAAAGCAGGCAGCAATCTACAGAAACATATACTATAGAAGCAGATACTACGGATAGCCTTAAGAATAATGATACTAATTTACTCAGCGGTTTTGATACAACCGTTGGACAGGAGGCCCCCGATAATGGGGGAATGTTTCCCGGACAAGAACAGATTGCTCGACAGGATGTACAGCCTGCTAGTGATGCTCAGACAGAAAGCAGCGCTGCTAATTTATTCGAACAAAGGCAAAGACAGTATCTTAATGGCAGAAGGGCTACAAAAACGATAGTGGATAACAATGGTAATACTATTGTGAGCGAAGGGACACTTATAGATAACGGCATTATAGATATGGCAAAAGAAAGTGGAAAACTAATTGAGCTGGTTATGAACAATAAGGCATAGAGGTAAATATAGATATATCGATAATACAGATTGAGAAGTATAAAACATAAGAGTTTTATACTTCTTGTATATTGAGGGTAGTTTGAAATATCCCGATTGTTTTAATTCAATTACAAAACCCGGAAGTTGGAGTGACTCTTGTGACCAAGGTACAGAAAAGTGTTTTTATAGTTTTCATATCAGTATTGGTTCAGACCGTATTAGGGCTCTCAGTTGGGCTTGGGATGCTGTACATTTCCTCCAGGGACCACATAAACGATAATGTTTATATAGGCAATACTCCTTTAGGCAATCTGAACAGGGAGGAAGCCGCGGCAAAGGTTGAGGAGATGTACAAAGCTACTATATCCAACGGGTCTTTTACAATTATATATGGAAGCAATAAGAAATTTCTGGTCAAGTATAGTGAGATTGATGCATTTTTAGATATTGCAGCTACTATCAGAACTGCATTTGGCAGTACCGGATCAGAATCCTTTGAGAATATGATAAGAGGGCATTTCTCATCTCAAAAAAGGGAAATCACGCCTGTAATAACATTTAACGAAGGCAAATTGCGGGAAAAGCTCAATGAGCTTGCAATTTATATTAATAAAGAACCTGTTGATGCAGACATAGAGGTAAAAGAAGGCAAGGTAGTAAAAATTCCTGAAGAGAAGGGATTAAAGCTAAATTTCAATAAATCATTAAAAAGAATAGAGTCGGAAATAGGAAAGAGTATAGGCGGTTTTATTAGCTTCAGAGAAGCAGATGATCTTGAAGTGGAAACTATTGCTGCTGAATACACTTTAAGCAGTTATGATGGGCTGAATGAGATAATCTCACAGCATACGACAAAAGTGCTTGATTTAGACGTTGCTGATTCACTTATTCAGGCGGCTTTTGCAATAAACAAAGTTTGTGTTCCTTGTGCGGATTTAAAGAATAGAAAAGAGCCTTCAAGCTTTTCTTTTAACAAATACCTAGTCATAGAAGGCGGGATTATTAATAAAAATGATGAGGGATATAATCAGGTGGCATCTACGCTATACGCAGCTGTGCTGAAAGCTGGAATTGATCCCAAATTTATAACACGGACACCGCATAAAAATACCGTTGACTATATCCAGCCGGGCTTAGATGCTGTTGTTATAAGTAATACCTATGACTTCAAATTTGTGAATACACTAGACAGTCCGGTACTGATTTATACTGAGATACATGGAGATACTCTGACAGTAAGTATAATAAGTAAAAAAAAACAGTCTCAGGTGACTGGCAATCTGGAAACTGAAGTGATTCAGAAATACACTCCTACAGTTGAATATGTAGAGAATGAAAAAATGGCAGCCGGAGAGAGAAAAATGGTCAGTTCCGGAAGAGAAGGGCTTTTGGTAAAGGTATACAGGACTGTACCCAATAGTACATCGGAAGATACAAGAAGGTTTTTGTATGAAGATAGATACGAGGCGGTAAAAGCTATTATTGAGATAGGCCCTAATACTCGTTGGGGAGATGACAGTATAAAATAAATCCCAAGCTAAAGAATTCTGGCTTGGGATTTTACATTTTCTAAAAATAGTTATTTAGTATTTCTATTGCATTATACTCAATAATCTTTGTTCCGTATTCATTCAGGTAGCCTTCATAAAATCCGGTATTGGGTACTTTATTACCATATTCGCCGAGCATTACCTCAAAGAGTTTTGTATTCGAAATAGTAAGACTGCTTCTGGTCAATACAAGGTAGTAGGTTTCCTTATATTTAAATAGAGAGCTGTCTCCTGAATACAAGGAACTGATTTTCTTGCTCAGGGAACATAAATCCTCAAATTCTCTAAAAGAATAAATCATTAAAGTCGAATAGATTTTCCTGTTTTTTCTCTTTACCTTTAAATCATTCTTTTTAAACTTATTCTTAATGTACTTCTGTATTGACTCAAAATCTCCATCTTCGTCCATCTTTGTTATTGTTACTATAAAACCCTCGTCCGAATCCGGCAGTGCTTCTATGCACAATTGAGAATCTGATGTGTTGAAACCGTACTGCACCTCGGCTTGCTCCATCATATCCCAGAATAATTCCTGGGCTGCAGGTGAATTATAGTTAAGAGAGTTCAAATCAATATTTCTTTCCTCCAGATCGCTGATAGAAATAGTAACCTTTATTTCATTTTCACTTATCTTTTCAATTTTCATTGATATCACCACAATCTAATTTTATATTTTTTCACTTGCAGGTGACAGAAAACCTGTGCCTGATTAAGCATATATCATTTATACTTTAAGTTTACTCACTATAGGAACTATAAGAAGTTTTTGAATAGCTGCTGCAAAATGTAAAAATGCTTATTATATATATATATTATACTAATTATTGAAAGAAAAGAGAAGTATTAAAATTTTTACAGGTTGATGAAATATTAGTTATAGTAGATTACTTGTTTTACTCAAATAATATACTAAAGAAAGTAATAGATCAGCTTTTATGTATGGGTCGCATGACTTCTCGAGAAACAATTTGAATGTATACAGGATCAAATTTATTCAGGAGAAAATTCACATAATCCAGCGCGGGTTATTGTCCCGGTTAGAGTATACAAGAGTAATTTCCGGAGGTGAAAGTATTGGAAAACGAAGACGTAAATAATGATGAGATTGAAAAGGATAGCAGGGGTTCGGAAGTAGTTTACAGCTCTGAAAAGGATTTCTATAAAGGAATAAGTGGAGAACTCAGGTATAAGGCAGAGGGGCTTTTTAAAAAAGCCAAGGAAAAGGGAATATCTATTGAAAACGTGAATATTGAAATGTTGAAGGAAAGTCAGGCCGAATTTCCCGGTATAGGTGCAGTGAGTCTGCCGGCCTTTCTGGTAACAGTTAAAGGCAGGCACCTTCAGAGCGGACAATTGATGGTAGATGGCAAGCAAATCGATTATTTTAACATCTACCAAAAGTATGTGGCTGATAAGATTGAGAAGAAAAACTGGGCGCGCGATGATACAGGCAGGGTCATAAAGCAAAACAACAGACCTAAAATAAAGAGCGAAACAGAACTGGTGCTGACTGAATGGGAAAGATTTGAAATCGGAAAGAACGTAGTGGATGACAAGGAGTTTGGAATAGAAAAGACTATAACGGGAGCATGTGACAGGGTTATCAGAAAGCTTATGGGTGAAAATGACTGGCTTTATCCTGGAGAAGCCAGGCTATTGGATGAAGAGTTCAAAAGTGTACAGGAGAAAATTGCATCAGATAAGGAATCCCGAAAAAACAATGCTGCTAGTGAAGCGTATGGAGGTGCAGCTCAAAAGAAAGCAACTGATAGGCAGATAAACTACTTAAAATCCAGAATCAAGAATTCAGGCGTAGACCCGGATAATGATGCGGTAATGCGGGAAATACTCAAACAAAGCGGGTTTGATGATACTAATATTAATGATTTGACCACAACTGATATGAGTAAGATAATTGACAGTGTAAATATTGTAGTTCCCAAGATAAAGGAAACTTTGACCAGAGTCAACACAGTAAATAACCTTGGGCAAAATGATCAGATCAGAACAGGAAATACAGTTAAGCAATAGGAATAAACATTTTTGGATATAATTGTTTATTAAAATAATGTAAAACAACCTGAAATGACAGACAGATAATACGAATAAGTATATGGTTATAGAAAAGGAAACGAAATTTAGCGATTAATCACTAAATTTTCCTTATTTTGTTGAAAAGGGTTTAATGTATAGTTATAATTAGGATTAATGGAAGAATAGTAGGTTTTACGAGGGTTATATGAAGGAAATAGTGCTTGCATCGGCCTCGCCGAGGCGGTTTGAACTACTAAGGCAAATTGGTCTTGAATTTAAAGTAATGCCTTCAGCTATCGAGGAAATTATTGAAAATGAGCTTATGCCTGAGCAGATAGCATGTAATCTTGCTCTCATTAAAGCGGAGGATGTAGCTGGTCGTCTGAACGGGGATTTTGTTGTTATAGGAGCGGATACGATAGTAGTTTGCGATACCATTCTAGGCAAGCCTGAAGACCGGGAAAGCGCATTCCGGATGCTTCAAATGCTGCAAGGCAAGTGGCATGAGGTAATCACAGGGGTTGCAGTTATTGATTGCAGGACTTTGAAAAAAGAAAGCTTTTATGAGAGAACCCGTGTTAAGATGCGCAGCATGAACGACGGAATGATTAATGCATATATAAATACCGGCGAACCGATGGATAAAGCCGGAGCGTATGGTATTCAGGGTATGGGGGCCGTACTTGTTGAAAAAATTGATGGGTGCTATTTTAATGTAGTAGGATTTCCTATTATGAAGTTTACCCAGATAGCAGAGGGTTTTGGAATAAAAGTACTTGGATAGAATAAAGAATAGAAGCTTGGTATTATAGATGTGGGGGCACAGATGATTTACGAACATCAGAGGCTGAAAATAAAAGACCTGCCGGCAGGTGAAAGACCCTATGAAAAGCTTGAGAGATACGGCCCTCAGATTTTATCTGATGCAGAGCTCCTGGCTATAATTATTAAAACCGGAAGTAAAAGTGATACATCGGTTACTCTGTCGCAAAGGCTACTTAAGGAGGATAAGAGTGAAAAAGGATTAAGCTTTTTATATGACTTATCTTTAGAACAGCTTAAGTGCATCAGAGGAATAGGTAAAGTAAAAGCAATACAGATTAAAGCATTGACAGAATTGTCAAAAAGAATTGCTGCTTCTTTCGGTTTAAGTGAAAGACCGGTAGTAAAATCACCGGATGATGTAAGCAGGTTACTTATGGAAGAAATGAGACACTTGAAAAAGGAAGTTTTTAAGATTATTCTCCTAAGTACCAAAAATCATGTGATAAGAATACTTGATATATCTGTGGGTAGCCTTGCTTCATCGATAGTCCATCCACGGGAGGTTTTCAGCGAAGCAGTTAAGGCAGGATGCTCAGCGATTATTCTTATACATAATCATCCCAGCGGAGACCCTGAACCGAGCAAAGAAGATATAGAAACTACAAACAGGTTGGTAAGCGGCGGGAATATATTAGGTATCAAGATATTGGATCATATAGTGATTGGAAATGGAAAGTATGTAAGCCTCAAGGAAAGAGGATTGCTTTAGTATAAAAAATAGCAATGTGAAAACGAACAACTACAGGAGGAGAAAACAATGAGTTTTTTTTCTAGGGATATAGGAATAGATTTGGGAACGGCAAATACACTGGTTCATGTCAAGGGCAAGGGTATAATATTAAGAGAGCCTTCAGTTGTAGCTGTAAATAAAAAGACTAATGATATACTTGCGGTTGGTGATTCTGCAAAAAGCATGATAGGAAGGACACCGGGGAATATAGTTGCCATAAGACCTATGAAAGATGGTGTAATAGCTGACTTTGACATAACACAAAGTATGTTGAAGTATTTCATTAAGAAAGTTATGTCCAAGGGGTTATTTGGTAAGCCAAGAGTTGTTATTTGTGTACCTTCGGGTGTTACAGAAGTTGAAAAGAGAGCTGTAGAGGAAGCTACACTGCAGGCAGGTGCAAAAGAAGCATACCTTATAGAAGAGCCTATGGCAGCGGCAATTGGTGCTAATTTGCCTGTGGAAGAGCCTTCAGGAAGCATGGTTGTCGATATAGGTGGCGGAACCAGTGAAGTAGCAGTAATATCTCTTGGGGGAATTGTTACCAGCAAGTCACTAAGAATAGCAGGAGATGAACTTGACGAATCTATTGTACATTATGTAAAAAAAGAATATAATTTAATGATAGGAGAAAGAACAGCAGAGGAAATAAAGGTAACGATAGGTGCGGCCTATCCTAAGCCTAAGGAAGAAACAATTGAAATCAGAGGCAGAGATTTGATTACTGGACTTCCCAAAAACCTCTCTATTACTTCATCCGAGATAACAGAGGCATTAAAGGAACCCGTGAATTCAATAGTTGATTCCATAAAGTATACTTTGGAAAAAACACCTCCTGAGTTAGCGGCAGATATTATGGACAGAGGTATTATGCTTACTGGCGGCGGCGCTCTTTTAAGCGGCCTTGATAAACTGATAAAGGAAGAGACAGGAATGCCAGTATCTATTGCAGAAAATCCTCTGGATTGTGTTGCGCTTGGAGCAGGTAAAGTTCTTGATGAAATAGAAGTATTAAAGAAAGTTTTGATTTCACCCAAAAAACTGAGGTAATGATATTTGTTTTTATTTAGAAGGGAGATACACGGTTGTTACGTCTTTTTAGAAACAAGTTGTTTGTAGTGATACTTGTGACAGTAACAATATTTATTATTATGGGGGTTACAGCAACACCGGGCAGCAGACTGGCCTATATAGGAGATGCTGTCAGTGTACCGCTATCCCCTTTTCAGAGTTTCTTTTCCTTTATCGGGGAGAAAGTTGAGGGCAGCTTTACTTTTTTCAAAGATATGAAAGAGCTAAAAAAGGAAAATGAGGAACTTAAAACTAAAGTTGACGAACTTGAAAATGAAAGAAGAAATCTTTTAAGATATGAAAAAGAAAACAAGGAATTAAGGGATGCTCTTAATCTGAAAAACCAGTTTAGTAACTATGAATCCGTAGGTGGTAATATAATTGCAAAGGATGTCGGTAACTGGTTTAACATTTTTACTATTGATAGGGGAAACAGTGACGGTATTACCGACTTTTCTCCCGTTATTACAAGTAAAGGTCTTGTAGGCTGTGTAAATGATACCATGCCTTTTACGTCAAAAGTCTTATCGATAATTGATGTTGACAGCACTGTAAGTGTATTAATATCGAAATACTCGGAGATGGCTATAGTCAGAGGAGATTTGAAGCTAAAGGACGAGGGTTTCTGTAGAATGGACAATATTGGGGACGAAATAGAGTTAAGTGCCGGTGATACCATAGAAACATCAGGTATGGGAGGTATTTATCCAAGGGGAATTCTGGTAGGGCGTGTTAAAGAAACCAGAAGGGATAGCGGTGAATCCAGAAAATATGCCGTTATTGAACCAGCTGTTGACTTTAAAAAACTTCAGGAAGTGTTTGTTCTGAAAAGCAAGAACAAGAATACAGACATAGGTAGTGCAGGCAAATGAAGTCAAAGATTTTTATTTACACAATTACCATTTTAATTATTACTATAATACAGTGCACGGTGTTGGATTATATCAGGGTATACAATGTCAAGCCCGACCTTATGATAGTTTTTGTCATAGCGGTTGCACTCCTGCGGGGCAATGTTGAAGGGGCTGCTATCGGGTTTGTTATGGGACTTCTTCATGATGTGATATCGGGAAAGATTTTGGGTTTTTATTCTTTATTGGGACTATATCTTGGGTTAATAATAGGGTCTGTAAATAAAAGACTGTACAGAGAAAACTTTCTCGTAATAATTTTCTTTACATTTATTTCATCTATTGCATATGAAGGTGGTGTGTATTTCCTTTCAACTCTTACCAACGGAAATGCAGATTTTGTTTATGCTTTTAAAGCTCTGATATTGCCGGAAGCTGTTTATAACAGCATTGCATCAATAATTATCTATATTTTGGTTATAAAAATGAACTACAGGTTTGAGGATGTAGGAAAAACAACCCGGAAATACTAATATTTAAGAGTCAATAGCAATAGTAAAGAATTGTATCATGCGTGGGGGTTAATTCAATGAGTGAAGCTAGTGTTACTTTTAGGGCCACAGTAAATGGTTTGATTATCATTATGAGGGAAGAAGACAGTTTTGAAAATATTTACGAACAGATTGAAAAGAAGGTGGCTTCTGCCGGAAAATTTTTTAAGGGGGCAAGTCTTTCCGTAAAATACCGTGGGAAGAAACTGAGTAAAGATGAAGAAATAAAAATAAGTGAGCTTATGACTACGAAAACAGGTGCAGAAATCAAGAGCTTTGAAGAGGATGCCGAAGAGCCTGTAAAAGTTCAAAATCCTGTTCCCGCACAACAAAAGATAAAATTACGCAAATACTTCTTTAACGGCATAGACGAAGGAATTACCAAGTTCTACAGGGGAACAGTGCGTTCCGGTCAGTTGATAAACTTTGATGGTAATCTGGTAGTCATAGGTGATGTAAATCCTGGAGGAGAAGTAGTAGCAACAGGCAATGTAATTATCATGGGTTCGCTGAGGGGAATAGTTCATGCAGGGGCTGATGGTAATAAGTCTGCTATTGTAGTAGCATTTAATCTGCAGCCTACACAACTTAGAATCGCGGACGTTATTACCCGCTCACCGGATGAGAAATCAAACAAGGGAGCTTCTATTCCGGAGTTGGCGTACGTAAAGGATGATACGGTATATATAGAGAGATTTCTTCCACAAAGGTAGGCCGGCCTGAAGATATGTCTGCATCCAGTCATTATTAATTGACAAATGTATAAAAGAAATATATATTTTATTTATGAGCTTATAGACATTACATAATATTTAAATAAATCTGTGGTTTGCAGGGATATTGGATGTTAACATTCACTGATTGTCCAATATCGGCTGTTAATTTTCAACTAATTTCGGGGGGTAAGTATAAATGGGAGAAGTCATTGTAATAACTTCCGGTAAGGGTGGAGTAGGGAAGACTACTACAACCGCTAATATTGGTACAGGCTTGGCTTTACAAGGCAAGAAGGTTGTATTGATAGATACCGATATCGGGTTAAGAAATCTGGATGTAGTTATGGGTCTTGAAAACAGGATAGTTTATGACCTGGTTGACGTTGTGGAAGGTACATGCAGAATAAAGCAAGCATTGATCAAGGATAAACGTTATGAAAACCTTTATCTCTTACCGGCTGCACAGACAAGGGACAAGTCCGCAGTATCTCCGGAACAGATGATAAAGCTTTGTGATGAACTGAAAGAGGAATTTGACTATATATTAGTAGATTGCCCTGCAGGTATTGAGCAGGGATTTAAAAATGCTATTGCAGGTGCAAGTAGAGCTATTGTTGTTACGACTCCTGAAGTTTCTGCGGTTAGAGATGCAGATAGAATAATAGGATTGCTTGAAGCTAATGAACTGAGGAACCCCAAGCTGCTGGTAAACAGGGTAAGAATAGACATGGTAAAACGCGGTGATATGATGAATATAGATGATATCATCGATATTCTTGCGATAGACCTTATAGGGGTAGTTCCGGATGATGAAAAAATTGTCGTATCTACAAATAAAGGTGAACCTGCGGTAACCGATAATAAATCATTAGCCGGACAAGCATACAGAAATATTACAAAAAGAGTGATGGGTGAGGATATTCCTTTACTTGAGCTTGAAGCAGATGAAGGCATTGTATTTAAACTAAAAAAACTTTTTGGTTTAAAAACCACTTAAAGGGGGGATAAGTATGTTGCTGGATTTATCAAAGTTATTTGGAAGGTCTAAAAACTCAAAAGATGTAGCCAAAGAAAGGTTGAAACTCGTACTTATCCACGATAGAGCAAATGTTTCGCCACAATTTCTAGAGATGGTGAAAGGTGAGATAATTAAAGTTATATCAAACTATATGGATATAGAAGAAAGTGAGCTGGATATTCAACTCACCAGGACAAAAAGCGAGGAAGGTGACAGAACAGTTCCCGCTTTGGTGGCAAACATTCCTATTAAAAAAGTTAAAGACAGTGGAAAATAGAAACACTAAAAAAAGACCGGTTTATATAAACCGGTCTTTTTTATTCAAATTTCTTTTGCAACTCGTGATATACCTGCTCAGCAGTCAATCCCTTTGCATTTATTACAACAGCCTTGCTGTTTGTATCGCTTATTCCCATAAAGTTGGTGTCTATTCCTGTGACAATGAATGCGTCATAATTTTTATCAGACTTGATTATCTGCTCACCGAAATTTATACTATCAACACTGTATCCCTTATTGGACAAAAAGTCCTTAATCGGTGTAAGATTAGGCTCTATAGCTATCTTTTGTTTCATAAAACTCACCTCCTCCAATATTATCTGTTTCAGCGGATTAATATATTCACTCACTAAAAAAAACTTATTTCCCAATAATAAAAGTTTTTGCTATTTATATAAATCAATGATAATAAATCTCTCCTCTTAAAAATATAAATAATATAAAACCGTTTTATGAAATTTTATACCTTTGCTGCTTTAACTTAAAACATGAATGAACAAGAGAGAAGGAAGTGGAATTATGGATGAGACAGTATCCAGGTCAAGGTATTCGCACAGAAGTACACCTGTAAGAAGAAGGAAAAAGAGTATAAGGGAAACAAATACTTTCTTCGAAAATTTTATGAGACAGGTAGTTTTTGCTTTGGTTATCCTGGCAGTTGTGGGTATTACTAAGAGTGTAAATACGCAGGTAACAAATTTTTTATGTGACAAATTCAAAGCTGTTATTTCGCATGATATAAAAGTAAAGGAAATATACTATGAGGCTAACGACTTCCTCGACAAGATTTTAAATAAGGAGGGCAGAGAGACTACCGGAGAGGGTAAGATTGATGAAATCAATACAGAAGATGGTATTTCATCCCGGTATGCAAATGATTCCTCTGGTACTGCTGCTGAAAGTAATGAGGATGCGGAGATTGCAGATAAAGATGCTGTCAAGCAGTCTGCTGAAGACACTGATGAATTAATAGAGGCAGTCAAAGAAAAACATTCATTCACAACTCCGGTTTTGGGAACTGTAACTTCAGGCTTTGGAATGAGGATACATCCGGCGTTTAAAAATGAATCCTTTCATACCGGCATTGATATAGAAGCTGAGAAAGGTGTACCGATAAAGGCTGCTTTGGATGGCAACGTGATAGAAGCCGGCAGTTCTAAAGTTTATGGCAAATACATAAAAGTTGAACATGGTGATGGTATAGTGACACTTTACGGCCATTGTTCGCAGCTACTTGTAAAAAAAGGCCAGAAAGTTGCGAAAGGGAAAACTATAGCAAAAGTAGGCAATACAGGTGTAGCGGTAGGAACACACCTGCACTTTGAAGTGTGGAAGGAGGGTAAGCCTCTGGATCCCAGTGAGTTTATTGAGGTTCCCGGTTAGGTGAAAAGAGAATTAAGCTTTAAGGTTGGAGACATTAATATACTATTTGACTGTCTGATTATGGTGGTTATTTTTATAATGCTGGCTACCGGGTATTTATTGGAATTTTTCATTATACTGGCCAGCATTTTTTTGCATGAACTTGGACATATATTAACAGCAGTACGTTTTGGGTGTAAAATCACATTTTTAAAGATACTTCCCATAGGCATGAATGCTGTGGTGGATACAGATATATGCAGTCGGAGTGAAAGAGTTTTGATTGATATCAGTGGGCCATTAATAAATATTTTGTTGGCTTTTTTTTCTTTTATTGCATACATATGCTGCATACCGTTTAAAAGCATCTGGCATTTTCTCATGCTCGCCAACATATACCTTGCCCTGTTCAATCTGCTTCCGGTAATGCCGCTTGATGGGGGGAGGATACTAAAGGATATACTGATTGAAGTATTTGGAATTTTTTTTACAAACAGGCTTATAAAATATCTTTCAATTTGTTTTTCTTTTGTTGTAATATCAGCTGGGATTTGTCAACTTACGCAAGAAACCAGCAATTTCAGTTTAGTTGTTATAGGATTTTATATATTAACATCCAGCTTTAAAGGAATGGAGGCAGCAATAATGAATATAAAGAATGTTATCTACAGGCGTTCGCGACTGTTGAAAAAGGGAATTTATCAGGCAAGAGACCTTGTTGTGGTTAGAAACATGCATTTGAGTGATATTATAAAAAATCTTGATTTCGACAGGTTTCACATAATTCATGTGCTTGACGATGAGCTGAAGCTGATAAAAACTTTTACCGAACATGAAGTTATAGAAGGTATACTGAGACATAGCTCTGAGTTGACTTTTGGGGAATTCATAGAAAAAGACTACAGCAGTAATTGCAGCAAGTAAAAGTTTGAAGAGTGTTTAAAAAAGTATTAATTTGATGAAAAATCAGTTATAATGTAAAACATAACTGCTATTTACAAAGGATGAAGGGGCATGTCAAAAAGAATTGTGTTCACAATACTGATAGGTGCTGTAATTGTAATTACATATACGGCATTTTCATTTTTGAAAATCAGAGCTAATAGGCAATTACCTGTGTTTGTTAATAAATATGATGAAGACAGATCTGTAAAATTCCCTGAGACTATAGAAGACTCAATAAAAAAAGAAAAGGCACTGAAAGAACTTGCAGAAGCAATAAAAAAGCAGGAAGAGGGCTTGCCGGACAAGGAAGAAAAAAATACAGATGATGAGAGCCGGCAGGACAGTCCAGATAGTTGTAAGGTACTGGATTATGAAAAGCTTAAGACTCTGAGCGCTACAAGACTTGCGTGGTGGATAAAGCTGAACAGTGAGCACAAGCCTACGACAATATCTCAGGACATTCAGGATATGATATCTGAATATGACGGTATATATATAGGTGACATATCTCAGAAAAAAATTTATCTCACATTTGATGAGGGATATGAAAACGGATACACCTCAAAGATCCTTAATACATTAAAGGAAAATAGCGTAAAAGCAGCTTTTTTTGTTACAAGTCCATATATAAAAGGGAATTCCGGCTTGGTTAAGAGAATGATTGATGAAGGTCATGTAGTGGGTAATCACACTATGCGCCATCCAAGTCTTCCTTCACTAAAAGCAGCTGAATTGGAAAATGAGCTTTTGGGACTGGAAAAACAATTTAAAGAAATGTTTGGTACAGGTTTCAAGTATATGAGGCCACCTAGAGGTGAATATAGTGAAAGAGTTCTTGCGGCAAGCAAACAGTTAGGATATAAAACAGCCTTCTGGAGTTATGCATATAAGGATTTTGACGTAAGCGACCAGAAGGGGGCAGATTATGCATATAAAAAGGTAATGGACAATTTGCATAATGGAGCAGTAATACTTCTTCATGCAGTCTCAAAAGATAATGCAGATGCTCTGGACAGAATCATAAAGGATGCTAAATCGCAAGGATATGAGTTTAGTCCCTTTGATCTGTAAAATAAATTCCAACTCTACAGTAATTTCCGGAATAGAAATCATCCATATGTGGAAAATAGGAGTAAAGCATGCAAAGGAAGGTTGATGCAATTGAAAGGCATGATGTTTACTCTTGGAGATGTTGATGGCTTAAGTAGAAAAAGTGTAACAGAGCTTTATAAAAAATACCTGAATTCGGGATTTGTGACTCTGGCGTCACTGATTAATTTTGATAAAATCTATCTAAAGGCTGAGGGCAGTATCATAACAGATGAGCAAGGCAACAGGTATATAGATTTTCTCGGGGGTTACGGTGCGTTAAATGTTGGGCACAACCACCCTGAGATATTGCAGGGATTGGAAAAGGTAAAGGAAAAGCCTAATATTCTGCAAGCAGGCTTGAATCCATATGCAGCTGCACTGGCATCCAATCTGGCAGTGATGAACGATGGAGTGCTGAATCGTTCATTTTTCTGCAATAGTGGAGCTGAAGCTGTAGAGGGAGCGCTAAAAATGGCTAGGGCGGCTACGGGCAGAACAAAGATAGTTTATTGCAAAAACTCATTTCATGGAAAAACCTTCGGAGCCTTGTCTGTAACAGGCAGGAAAAAATACAGGGAATGCTTTAATCCTCTCTTGCCCGGGTGCGAAGAAGCAGCATTTGGGGATATCGATGAGCTTGATGATAAACTGAATAAAAAAGATGTTGCAGGTTTTATTGTGGAGCCCATACAGGGAGAAGGCGGGGTTCTGATCCCTCCGGAAGGTTATCTGAAAGCAGCAAGAGAGTTGTGTACACTTCATGGGACACTTATGATTATTGATGAGATACAAACCGGGTTGGGAAGAACAGGAAGAATGTTTGCATATGAGCATGATAATATAATGCCTGACATCATATGTCTTGCAAAATCCTTAAGCGGTGGCATTATGCCGATAGGAGCATTCGTAACCAAAGATGAGATTTATCATAAGGCGTATGGAGGTATGGAAAAATGCCTGCTGCACACTTCAACATTTGGGGGGAATACATATTCATGCGCTGCAGGTCTTGCTGCCATTGAGGTTATTTATAAGGAAAATCTTATCCATGAAGCAAAGAAGAAGGGAGAGTATCTCTTAGAAAAACTGGCCGTACTAAAACAAAAGTACGATATGGTAAAAGATATACGAGGCAAAGGTCTTTTGTTAGGCATAGAATTTAATAACAAAACGTCAAGATTTTTAAATGCTTTGACAAAAGGGAATCTGGACAATATATCGAAAGAATACTTTGCTTCCCTGGTGGCAGGAAAACTTCTGACTGAATATGGAATACTTACTGCGTATACGCTTAATAACCCAAATGTCATAAGGATTGAACCGCCTCTAAATATAAGCTATAAACACCTGGATAGGCTTGTGGAGGCTCTGGAAGGTATTTTAAAGGACAATAAAGGTTTTATCGGTATGGCTCTGGGGAATGTAAAAAATATGGTTAGAACGTAAAACAAGGGCAGTTTTGACTGCCCTTTGTATTACTTATCCTGTTTACAATAAATGTATCCGTGTTTTATTCATAGAATGACTATCATAGCTCCTAGAGTCAATTGAGTCCTGCCTGTTCCAATATTTCTCTTGTAGATTTCTTCCTGTTCATTGTATATAAATGAACGCCCGGTGCTCCGTTTGCTATCAGGTCTCTGATTTGTCCGGCTGCATATTCTACTCCTGCTTTTCTTAAGTCCTCTGCGTTATCAGAATACTTATCTATCATAAGTACAAGCTTTGCAGGGATTGAACAGCCGCTTTTTGCTGTCATTACCTTAATATTGGTATTAAATATCGGCATTATCCCAGGCATAATAGGGCAAGAAATGCCTATGGAAGCAGCCTTCTCGATAAAATCATAATATAATCTGTTATCGAAGAAAAATTGTGTCAAAAGAAAGCTTACTCCCTCGTCAACTTTATTCTTTAAGTTTCTCAGATCATCTCTCAGGAGTCTGCATTCGGGATGTCCTTCAAGATAAGCAGCCGCAGCTATACAGAAATCATTTTTGCTCTTGATATGCTTTATAAGCTCATTGGCATATTTATATACATTTTTACTGAAGTCGAAATCAGGTTGGTTTACAGGAGCATCCCCTCTTAATGCCAATATGTTTTCCAGTTTGTGTTCCTTCATTAGCTCAAGCATGTTGTCAATCTCTTCACAAGAATGACCTACACAAGTAAAATGAGCCATACTCTCAATACCGTATTCATTCTTTATCTTTGAAGCGATTTCTACAGTTCTGCCTTTCTGGCTTCCTCCGGCTCCATATGTAACACTGATGTAATCAGGTCTTAAGGACTTAAACTCTTCAAGGGAATCGAAAATGCTTTCAAGCGGTACATCCGGTTTTGGTGGAAACATTTCAAAAGCCAGTACCGGTTTTTTTGTCTTGAAAATATCTATAATTTTCATCTATTATCTTGCCTCCACTTCACTTTATCAAATTAATTATACGATTGAATAAATAAAAATACAATGCAACAAACATTTTGTGATGTTTATTTGGTTACTTAAAGTTATTATAACATAATATTAAATTCAGTCAAGTACAATTAAATGCAACTAAATACAATTAAACAAAATTTGCTGACTAAACAAAATACTATTGAAGTAATGCACATTTTCCAGTACAATAAATTTAAGTAGAATGGTATTAAGGTAGGTTAAGTGTAATAATTAGCGGCACACTCAGGGACTGGATTCGGGAAATATTCTCCTGCATCTTACAAGGTTACTCGGTCCTTTTATGTGTTTATTATTGGAATTCATTGATACCCTCTATACAGGGTATTTTTTTATTGTAAAGATCCTAATGCCGAAAAGTGGTGCGACCACCTTTGGCTTTTATAAACAGTTTTGTTTTTCAAATGTTCGTGGAGTACGCGAGTTTGTGTAAAGTGAAACTTCAGGCTCTAAGATTATTATGAGAGGAGGAGTTAATGTGTTGGGAATTCCTGATTTCTGGATATGGAGTGCTTATGTTCTTTGTGTATTAAGTGCGGTTGCTTGTGTCATATACGGTTTATACAACTGGAATAAGGGCGGAGACGATGAGGCTCAGCAGATTCTTGAAGAAAGCAAATGGGAAGAAGCGGAAGCAGAACTGGAAGCAAAGCTATAATCAGATTTAGGTTATTTGAAGCTGATTGTGGAGCTTAATTCAAGCGGTAATATAGCAGGTGGGATAAGGGTTATTGAAAATAAACTTTTAATAATTGCCTGGTGCAAGGCGGAGAATGTTGTTTAGGATAGGCGAGCGGATCGCAAATCCGGGAAATGCAAGCTCCTTGGGAAAACATGCAAAGTGTTTATTTTGAGGAGGATTAACATGTCGATTTATGTTGGTGTTGTTGTCTTTATTTATCTGGTCATTACAGCTGTTCTGGGCTATATTGGATTCAAACAAACAAGAACTTCACAGGATTATTTGGTAGCGGGAAGGAAAACACATCCGCTGATAATGGCGTTATCGTATGGCTCAACCTTTATAAGTACCTCTGCCATAGTAGGATTTGGCGGATTGGCTGCAAATCTGGGTATGGGACTTCTCTGGCTTACATTTTTCAATGTATTCATCGGAATTTTTATTGCTTTCATATTCTTTGGGAAACGGACGAGAAAAATGGGTCATACCCTGGATGCACACACATTTCCTGAACTACTGGGAAAAAGGTTTGACTCAAGATTTCTGCAAGGATTTGCTGCGGCGATTATATTTATATTTATGCCTATATATGCCGCAGGAGTAATAAAAGGTGGAGCGAATTTTGTACAGACTTATTTGCATATACCTTATGAAACTGCTCTTCTGGGATTTGTACTTATTGTTGCCATATATGTATGGATGGGTGGAATGAAAGGGGTAATGTATACGGATGCCTTCCAGGGTAGTGTTATGTTTGTGGCTATGCTTACTCTTCTGGTGGTTGCATATGCCAATCTTGGGGGTGTTTCATCCGCTCATAAGCAGTTAACGGATCTTTACACTAATCCTGATATACAGCAGGATATTGCAAAGTCCATCAAAGTAGGCTTCCAGGGTTGGACCGCGATGCCTAAAGGAGGTTCACCCATGTGGTGGAGCCTTGTATCAACAATAGTAATGGGAGTTGGTATAGGGGTACTTGCTCAACCACAGCTTGTCGTCAGGTTTATGACTGTCAAAAGCAACAGGGAGCTTAATAGAGCTGTTCTTTCAGGCGGTATCTTCATATTGGCTATGACAGGAATCGCATTTGTGGTAGGCGCATTATCAAATGTTCTTTTATATAAAGATATGGGGATGATTGCAATAAAAGCTGCAAAGGGTGTAAATGACAACATTATCCCAATGTTTATAAGTAAATATATTCCTGAGTGGTTTAGTGCGATATTCCTCATCTCAATGCTTGCAGCAGCAATGTCTACCCTCAGCTCACAGTTTCACGCCATGGGTACTGCAGCAGGAAGGGATTTATACGAGAAAAGCTTTGGAAGAAAGGGCAACAGCGTGATAATTACAAGGACTGGTATTCTCGTAGTAATATTCATCAGTACTGCACTGGCATGGATGGCAAGCAGCCTTCCCGTAGCAGATGGTATTATAGCAAAGTTTACCACTATGTTTTTTGAGTTGACAACAGCAGCATTTCTTCCTGTTTATATTGGTACATTGTATATCAGAAATCTTCCTAAAGCAGCGGCAATATCAGGAATGATTTCAGGTACGGTTGTGTGGTTTATATGGACCTTCTTTATCCATTCAAATGCTTCCATAATGCAGATATGCAAGCTGATATTCGGAAAAGCGCCGTTGGTGGCAGATACAGCACTTAAGGATTGGTCCATGATAGGAACCACGTTTGTAGCACTTCCGGCCTCGATTATTGTAACGCTTGCTGTATGGGCAGCTTATACAGCTCGTAAGAAATATGATTTGGATAAAAAGCACATAGCAAAGTGTTTTGAGGGGATATAGAGACTTAACACCTGGGGCTTCCAGGTGTTTTTTATTGTTTGTCAAGTAAACTAACAGTGCAATTAATTGCTTGACAAGTATAATATGGGAATATATACTAAAATTAATCTGCATTATACTATGTGTTATAGAGAAAGGAATTTGAGATGGGCTCCTGCCAAAGAAAAGAAAAAGAAAAAAGTATTAGGACAGAAGATATACTAAATGCTGCTGAAAAAGTATTCTTTTCAAAAGGCGTTGAAAATTCTACTATGGATGATATAGCAAAGGAGGCGGAGTATAGTAAAAGGACACTGTATGCGTATTTTGAAAGCAAGGAACAGCTCTATAATGCCATAATCCTCAGGGCATTCAATGTTTTGAAAGTAATATGTGATGGCGAACTGAACAAAAGCAGTGCTATGTCCGGGTTGGAAAAAACAATTTTGATAGTCAGAACGTTTATGGCATTTATGGATAAATACCCCAATTATTTTAAAGCAATATCACAATATGAAAGCTGGAAGATCGAATTAACTGAAACAGATCGTATAAAAGCTGCTTGCCACAGCGAAGAGGGAAACAGTTTTAATACTGTGATAAGGCTAGTAAATGAGGGTATCAGGGATGGAAGCATAAGAGATGACATTGATGCTGTCAGTACAGCATACATCCTTTATGCCAATGTACTCGGAGTAGGGAACATTATTATGAACAAGGGAAAACATATATGTCGGAATTATGATAAGCAAACAACAGAAGTAATTGAGGAAATGTTCAGATTCATAGAACGTTCATTAAGAAAATAAACTGCAAGCGGGATAATTCATTTATCATACGCTGGAAAGAGGGGCTAAAATGGATGTTTATAAAAGTATAAAGAACAGGATTTCAATAAGAAAGTACAGTGGAAAAATATTTGATGAGGAAACAATAGGTCTTGTAAAAGAAAAATTAGAAGGTCTTATTCCTTTGTATGAAGACATCAAAGTGAGATTTGAGCTGGTTACTGATCCTGAGACTTCAAAATCGTTACAGACCGGACTTATAGGAAGTTATGGGAAAATAAATGCGCCACATTGTGTAGTAGCTGTAACGGAAGAAAAACCAGGACATAAGGAAAATATTGGGTTCATACAGGAGCAACTAGTGTTGGAATTGACTGATATGGGAATCGGGACATGTTGGGTGGCCGGATCACTTGACCGGGATAAAGCAGGAAAAGCAATAGAACTGAAGGAAGGCGAAAAAGTAATTGACATAATAACTCTAGGCTACCCCCAGGACAGCTTTTTAAACAATGGATTGAGAAAAATTATTGGCAGTCATAAGAGAAGACCAAGAAATGAGGTTGCTTACTACAATAAATGGGGAGAAGATATAGAAGCTTATTTAAATATGAATCCCAGCATGACTAGAATGCTGGAAGCATCCATTCTTGCACCTTCTGCTGCAAATAAACAACCGGTGAGGGTAGTTTTATGTGACAATAGCGCAGCTTTTTTTGTACAGGAGGATCAAGGAGCTCATAGAGAGTATGCAAGGGTAGATGGGGGGATACTGTTAAGTCATTTTTATCTTTCTGCTTTAAAGGAAGGTAAAAAAGCTGGTTTTTGCAAGGAAATAAATGCACTGGAAAAATATACTGTACCAACCGGCTATGGCTATATAACTACTTTAAAATTGGATTAATCCCAACACTGCTGGCTTGGGAAATACTCAGCGAAAAGAAAAGTGGAAAAGCAGCGAGTACATAGTAATACACCGGCAGGACAGTTAATTGACAAAGACATGCGTTGATATTAAAATTAAGCTGTATATAAGATGGGGAAATAATAATTTCTTATAAATCAGTAATAAACCAAGGGGGTCATGGGATGTTCAAAATAGTAAGGAAGGAAACACTGAATCCTGCCGTAAAGCTTATGGAGATTGAAGCTCCATATGTGGCAAAGAAAGCTCAACCCGGTCAATTCATAATATTCAGAATAAATGAAGATGGCGAGAGAATTCCTCTAACAATTGCTGATTATGATCGTGAAAAAGGTACTGTTACCATTATATTTCAGGAAGTTGGGAAATCCACAAGAATGCTGGGAGCTTTGAATGAAGGCGACTTTTTGCTTGACTTTGTGGGGCCATTAGGCATAGCTTCACATTTTGGCGGACTAAAAAAAGTTGCTGTAATAGGGGGTGGGCTGGGAACTGCCATTGCATATCCTCAAGCCAAGCATTTGCACGCTTTAGGGGTTGAAGTACACTCCATAGCCGGTTTTAGGAATAAGGAACTCATTATACTTGAAAAAGAAATGGCAGCTGTAAGTGAAAAGTTAATTATTGCTACTGACGACGGATCTAACGGCAATAAAGGCTTTGTGACTGACGCGTTAAAGAAACTAATAGAGGAAGGCAATCAGTATGATCTGGTAATAGCAATCGGACCACTGATCATGATGAAGGTAGTGAGCAATCTCACGAAACAATATGGCATTAAAACCGTAGTAAGTATGAACCCCGTAATGATTGACGGTACAGGGATGTGCGGAGGATGCCGGGTAACTGTAGGTGGAAAAACCAAGTTTGCATGCGTTGACGGACCTGACTTTGATGGACATGAAGTTGATTTTGATGAAGCGATGAGGAGACAACTGATGTATAAATCAGAAGAAAAACAAAGTGTGGAAAATCATGAGTGCAGGTTGGCGAAATAATATGAGTTAACCGACTATAAGAATTATGTGGGGGATGGGAAATATGCCAAATATGTCTTTAAATAAAGTAAGCATGCCTGAACAGGATCCCAATGTGAGGAATAAAAACTTCACTGAAGTAGCATTGGGATATACTGAAGAAATGGCTAAAGAAGAAGCGCAGAGATGTTTACAGTGCAAGCATAAGCCCTGTGTGGAAGGTTGCCCGGTAAATGTTCAGATACCTGAGTTTATTAAACTTGTAGCAGAAGGTAGATTTGAAGAAGCATATGAAAAAGTAAGGGAAACTAACAGCCTTCCTGCTATATGCGGCAGGGTTTGCCCGCAGGAGACACAATGCGAACAGTTGTGTGTAAGAGCCAAAAAAGGTGAATCAGTAGGTATAGGACGACTTGAAAGGTTTGTAGCCGATTGGTATATGTCAAAAAAAGAAGTTAAGCAGGAAAAGGCGGAGAGGCTGAACAGAAAGGTTGCTGTAATCGGTTCGGGACCTGCAGGTTTGACATGTGCTGGAGACCTGGCAAAGAAAGGTTATGATGTCACTATATTTGAAGCCTTCCATACTCCGGGCGGTGTGTTGATGTACGGTATTCCTGAATTCAGGCTTCCAAAAGCGCTGGTTCAGAAAGAAATCGATACAGTAAGACAGCTTGGTGTGGAAATAAAAACAAATATGGTTATTGGAAAGGTGCTTTCCCTGGATGAATTGATTGAGGAAGGCTATGAAGCCGTATTTATCGGTTCGGGAGCAGGACTGCCCAGCTTTATGGGTATACCTGGCGAAAACCTGAATGGTGTTTACTCGGCAAATGAGTTTCTTACAAGAATTAATCTTATGAAAGCATACAAATTCCCTGACTGCGATACTCCGGTCAAAGTAGGCAGAAATGTTGCAGTAGTAGGCGGCGGTAATGTTGCTATGGATGCTGCAAGGAGTGCAAAAAGGCTTGGAGCTGAAAATGTATATATAGTATACAGACGTTCAGAATCAGAAATGCCTGCAAGACTTGAAGAAGTGCATCATGCAAAGGAAGAAGGAATTATATTTAAGCTGCTGACTAATCCTACAGGTATTATCGGAACAGATGACGGATGGGTAAAAGGTATGGAATGTGTGGTAATGGAGCTTGGAGAACCGGACAGCTCTGGCAGGAGAAGACCAGTTGCTAAACAAGGATCCGAGCATATAGTTGATGTTGAGACTGTGGTTATTGCCATAGGGCAGAGTCCAAATCCTCTTATCAAATCAACTACACCGGGTCTGGAGACGCAAAAGTGGGGCGGAATTATAGTGGAGGAAGAAACCGGGGCTACCAGTAAATCAGGGGTTTATGCCGGAGGCGATGCTGTCACGGGTGCTGCAACTGTCATACTGGCAATGGGAGCAGGTAAGAAGGCTGCAAAAGCAATAGATGAATATATACAAAGTAAATAATAAATAATAAATAGTAAATAGTAAATAGTAAAGCAAGGGAGCATATCAGACACATGTGTCACCCCTTGCTTTATTATTTATGGAAATGACGTTTGAAGAATAAAATCCTGCAAAGTTTTTTTGTTTGAAGAATAAATGCAAGATATCTTGCAAAAATACAAGTATTTGCATTCTAGCCAATATAAAAATGAAATTTTTATTAAAACCTCTTGCAAATTTTACAATAATTGTGCTATAATTTTTTTGGAGTTGCGATATTGTACAAATTTACCTTCCTAAAAATAATAGAGCAACTTCTTGGAAATATCATATCGTTAATCCCCCAAACTGTTAAGTATTGGGGTATACAATGGGGTATACCGTATACAATGTGCGATGTAGTATGTTGTCAGGCCTTGCGATGGTTGTAAGGTGTAGCTTCAATAAAAGAAATGAGTACGGATTTTATAAATTCCTGTATTTGTTGTAACGGTATTTTACCAGGGACTGAAGTGGCTTTTATTGTCATTTTTGGACCTTATTTACATTTGCCGGATAAATCTTTTTTATGGAAAATGATTTATTGCAGGTTTATTTTGTGTTGTCTTTAAATATATGATTGAGTTGTTATGTTAGCGTAATGTATTAAATAAAAGGTAATTAGGTAATCTTGGTTAATTATTTTATTAACTTTTGGTTACATTATTAATAACAAATAAATAACATATTGGGGGTTTATTTATGAAAATACTTGCAAGTGTAATGGAACAAGTTGTTAAAAGAAATCCTAACGAACCTGAGTTTCATCAGGCAGTTCAGGAAGTACTAGAATCCTTGGAACCTGTAGCAGAAAGGCATCCTGAATGGGTTGCAGCCGGAATCTTTGCTAGGATAGTTGAACCCGAAAGAATGATCATGTTCAGAGTGCCATGGGTAGATGACAACGGTAAGGTGCAGGTTAACCGTGGTTTCAGAATTCAATTCAACAGTGCTATTGGGCCTTACAAGGGTGGTTTAAGACTTCATCCTTCAGTAAATGCCAGCATTCTCAAATTCCTTGGATTTGAGCAGATATTCAAAAACTCTTTGACAGGTCTTCCTATCGGTGGAGGTAAGGGTGGAAGTGACTTCGATCCTAAGGGTAAATCAGATGGAGAAGTTATGAGATTCTGCCAGAGCTTTATGACAGAATTACAAAGACATATAGGTGAAAACACAGACGTACCTGCAGGAGATATCGGAACAGGTGCAAGAGAAATAGGTTTCATGTACGGACAGTACAAGAGATTGAGAAATGATTTTACTGGCGTATTGACAGGAAAAGGCTTGACTTGGGGTGGAAGCTTGGCTAGAACTGAAGCTACAGGTTATGGACTTTGCTACTTTATGGAAGAAGCAATGCAGGCTAAGGGCAAATCCTTCAAGGGTTCAACCGTTGTTATTTCCGGTTCGGGTAATGTTGCAATATATGCGACTGAAAAAGTACACCAGATGGGTGGTAAGGTTGTTGCATTAAGCGATTCAAACGGATACATATATGATCCGGACGGAATTAAGCTTGATACAGTAAAGCAATTAAAAGAAGTTGAAAGAAAGAGAATTAGCGAGTATGTTAAGATACATCCAAATGCAACATATACCGAAGGATGTACTGGAATCTGGAATGTAAAATGTGATATAGCTCTTCCTTCAGCTACACAGAACGAAATTGACGAGCAGTCAGCTAAGACTCTTGTAGCTAACGGATGTTTTGCAGTAGGTGAAGGTGCAAACATGCCTTCAACCCCTGAAGCAGTTGAAGTATACCTTAAGAATAAAATCATATATGGGCCTGCAAAAGCTGCAAATGCAGGCGGTGTTGCAACTTCAGCTCTTGAAATGTGCCAGAACAGCATGAGATATTCATGGACATTTGAAGAAGTAGATGCAAAACTCAAGGATATAATGGTTAATATCTACAAAAATGCAAGCAAAGCTGCTGCTGATTACGGAGATCCAGATAACCTCGTATTAGGTGCAAATATTGCAGGTTTCTTAAAAGTAGCAAATGCTATGTATGCTCAAGGTGTAGCATACTAAGATCCGAGTTAACAAAATATATTGGCTGTAGACTTACGAAATGTAGGCCTACAGCCTTTTTGATTTAGAGACATGTAAGTGTTGTGTTTGCTTGTTGTTTTTCCATTCTTTACATGTGGTATGTAGCATTGTATAATTATTAAAAGGTGAGAATCATGTATACTTTAAATGTAAAAACCCAATCGCGGACTTCTATGATTGATATTACTTCAAAGGTTCAGCAAGTGGTCAAAGAAAGCGGAATAAAATCAGGTGTATGTACGGTTTTTGTTCCTCATACCACAGCTGGTATTACAATAAATGAGAACGCAGATCCAGATGTTGTATCAGATATGTTGAAAGAAATCAATAAAATTGTTCCGTTTGACGATAATTATGCCCATATGGAGGGTAACTCAGCGGCACATATAAAAGCAAGCATGTTTGGTTTTTCATTACAAGTTATTATTGAGAACAGTGAGCTTCAGCTAGGTACATGGCAGGGTATATACTTCTGTGAGTTTGACGGTCCGAGGAGCCGAAAGGTTTATGTGAAAATTACAGGATGATACTTACGTATAGCCTCCACATACCCGGTATGCCCCTTTGACAATTATCTTAAAAGCATGTTTTTCTGCGTTAATAGTGAATGTGAATATTTTTTATAATTATATGTAATAAATTGTCATATTTGGTGCACAAAGAAACAAAGTGCTTTTGTAGGGTAAAATTCAGCATAGAGCACCTTCCAAACATCAGATATGCATCAGCCTTCCAGAATAAAGCCTTTCAAGCTGATAACGGTTTTGTTATCCGGATTTATGGTAGTTAATGATTACCTGGATTTATTTCAATTGTAGTTTATCTGAAGAAACAATAACTGAATATACTTGTTAATAAAATATTTGCTTTCGCAGTAATTACCGAAAATCAGAGATGACACTCTGTCTTAATAGAAATATTTTTATGCTAATGTTCGGAGGTGCTGGTGTGTATACTGTTCATTTAAAAGCCGGAGATATTGTGTCAATACGGCACTACTCGGGAATTAATCCGTTTAAAAGTGTTGTACTTGATGCAAATGAGGATATACTTCTGGTAAGACTTACAAAGGATTTTGCTTTAATGAATTTCCTTGAAGGCGACCCTATTGTATTTGGTTATGAACTGGAGGGACAGATTTTTGTATATGGGGGGAATATATCCTGTATCAACAATAATGAGTCAATAGTAGAACTGAATGTTGACAAAGTTGAGGAAGGGGCTGAAAAAAGGCAGTACGAGAGATATCCGGTTTCCCTTTATGCGGATATGAGGGAAAGAGTTAGCAGAAAAAAGTATCTTGCTACAATAAAGGATATAAGCTACTATGGAATAAAAATATATTCCAAATCAGATATAGAGCTGAAGCAGGAACTGGAAATAGATATTTATATGGATAAAAATATGTTGTTTCTGAAAGCTACTGTCTTAAGAAAGAATATGCTTGGCAAGTTCTTTGAGTATGGTATGGGAATACATTATGAAGATACAAATTCAATAAATGCTATGAAAGAGTATATAAAACGTCTTATAAACGAGCAGGAGGAAGCGATAAGGAAGCTAAGGGGCAAGTAGTAAGTAGTAAGAGTTCTGCCTTCGTCTGGCAAGACATGTCCGATAGTATAATCATGCTTGTGCGTTGACCGGTTTGCTTAAATGCTATACTTGTCACCGCTTTTATTTTTTTAGCTAAAAATAGTAATAATATGATATAATATCTTTTAAAATATAAATTGCATATCGGCAGCGTGGTTTTGGATAACCCCGGGTTGATCTGGGTAAACCTTGGGAATGGATACTTCCAGGGTTTATCCGGGTTTACCCGTTTATCATGGTTTGCTGTGAACAGCTGTGTAATATATTGAAAAGGAGAATAACATATGGCATCAGAAGTTAGAACAAGGTTTGCACCCAGTCCTACGGGATATATGCATATAGGAAATCTGAGGACGGCTTTATATGAGTATTTGATTGCAAAATCAAAAAATGGAAAATTCATTCTGAGAATAGAGGATACAGATCAGGACAGATATGTAGAGGGTGCTGTTGATGTAATATATAAAACGTTAAAGCTTACAGGATTAAAGCATGATGAGGGTCCCGACGTAGGTGGTGATTACGGCCCGTATGTGCAGAGTGAAAGAAAACCCATGTACATGCCTTATGCAAAACAGCTTATTGAAAACGGTAAAGCCTATTACTGCTTTTGCACAAAAGAAAGGCTTGCCAAACTGAAAGAAGAGCAAGAGACTTTGGGTATTCCTCATAGGTATGATCGGTGCTGCGAAAAACTTGATAAGGAAGAAATAGAGAAGAAGCTTGCTAACAATGAGACCTTTGTAGTCAGGCAAAAGATGCCCGATACGGGAACTACTACATTTGAAGATTCCGTATATGGAAGCATAACAGTTGAGAACAGTACTCTGGATGATCAGATACTGATAAAGTCAGATGGACTTCCAACTTACAATTTTGCAAATGTAATAGATGATCACTTAATGAAAATTACACATGTAGTGAGAGGGAGTGAATACTTATCTTCTGCACCCAAATATAATCTGCTTTATAATGCTTTTGGATGGGAAGTACCGGTTTACGTACATCTGCCGCTAATTACAAAGCCTGATGGCACAAAGATAAGTAAAAGGGCGGGAGATGCGTCTTTTGAAGATTTGGTTGCTATGGGCTATCTCGTAGAGGCTGTAATAAACTATGTTGTTCTGTTAGGTTGGAGTCCTGGAGATAATCAGGAGATATTTTCCTTAAGTGAGCTTGAAAAAGTATTTAGCATAGAAGGTATCAGTAAATCACCGTCTGCCTTCGACTTTAACAAACTCAACTGGTTTAACGGAGAATATATTAGAAAAATGGGCCTGGATGAATTCCACAAAGTAGTAGAGCCGTATTATGAGGGAGTAATTAAGAATAAAAATATTGACCTTAAAAAGGTAAGTAAAATTTTACAGGCTAGGGTGGAAATACTAACTACTATTCCTGAAAAAGTGGATTTTCTGGATGAGTTGCCTGACTATGATGAAGCAATATATATACATAAAAAGATGAAAACTACCTTGGAAAACTCGCTGGAAAGCTTAAGAGCGGCACTTCCGATTTTGGAAGAACTTCCTGACTGGAACGAACAGTCTGTTCATGACAGCCTGCTCCAACTGGTGGAAAAAATGGGTATAAAAAACGGACAGATGCTATGGCCTGTAAGGACAGCCATAACTGGAAAGGATGTAACTCCCGGAGGAGCAATAGAGATTGCAGATATCCTCGGTAAGGAGGAGACCCTGAAGAGGATAAGGCAAGGTATCGAAAAGCTTTCGGCTAAAGTTTGACATTAATTAAAGATAGCAATAGATATGGTTAAGGAGGATATGGTAATGGCAGGTATAGATGAAAAAGTAGAGAATCCTTTGGGAGATGATTTGAGTGAGTATTTGAATTTCATTCAGGAATTTGTAACTGAGGACTTAAAGGCAGGCAAGAATGATGGAAGGGTGCACACGAGATTTCCGCCGGAACCAAACGGGTATCTTCATATTGGTCATGCAAAGGCTATTTGCATAGATTTTGGAATTGCTGAGAAGTTTGGTGGGTTATGTAACCTGCGTTTTGATGATACCAATCCGACCAAGGAAGATGTGGAATATGTGGAGTCCATCATGGAAGATGTACGTTGGCTTGGATTTGATTGGGGCAACAGACTTTTCTTTGCTTCTGACTATTTCGACAAGCTTTATTTGTTCGCAGAAGAACTGATTATGAAAGGACTTGCATATGTTGATGATCTTAGTGTTGATGAAATCAGGGAATATAGGGGAACCTTGACACAGCCGGGAAAAGAAAGTCCTTATCGCAGCCGTTCTGTTGAGGAAAATCTGGATTTGTTCAGAAGGATGAAGGCGGGTGAGTTTTCTGACGGCTCGCGTGTTCTCCGTGCAAAAATCGATATGGCATCACCAAATCTTAATATGCGGGACCCCGTTATATATAGAATCAGAAGGGATCACCACCATAGAACAGGTGATAAATGGTGTATCTATCCGATGTATGATTTTCAGCATCCGCTTTCTGATTCAATTGAGGGAATAACTCACTCTTTGTGTTCTCTTGAATATGAGGATCACCGTCCACTTTACGATTGGTTTGTGAATAATGTAAGCGTGCCAAGCAAGCCAAGACAGATTGAATTTGCCCGGCTTAACCTTACTTATACAGTTATGAGTAAGCGTAAGCTCATAGAGTTGGTTAAGAACGGATATGTATCTGGTTGGGATGATCCAAGAATGCCTACATTATCAGGGCTTCGCAGACGAGGATATACACCTGAGTCAATAAGAGATTTTTGTGACAGAATAGGTGTTGCAAAAACTGACAGTACAGTAGATACAGCCTTATTAGAGCATTGTATAAGGGAAGATCTGAACAAGAAGGCTTTACGTGTTATGGCTGTATTAAGACCATTGAAGGTTATAATCGATAATTATCCTGACGGACAGGAAGAGGAGTTGGAGGCTGATAACAACCCGGAGAATCCGGATTCGGGAACAAGGAAAGTACCGTTTTCCAAAGTAATCTATATAGAGAAGGATGACTTTATGGAAAATCCTCCGAAAGGTTATTTCCGCCTGTTTCCTGGTGCTGAGGTCAGATTGAAGCATGCATACTTTATAAAATGTATCGATTATAAGAAGGATGAAAGTACAGGTGAAATAATAGAAGTACATTGTACTTATGACCCTGACTCAAGGGGAGGGAATTCTCCTGATGGCCGTAAGGTTAAAGGGACTCTTCACTGGGTGTCCGAAAAACATGGACTTAATGCAGAGGTAAGACTATACGATAGATTGTTCAGTGTTCAGAATCCGGGCGCGGACGAAGGACGCGACTATAAAGACGAAATGAATCCAAACTCACTTGAGGTTTTGACATCCTGCAAAGTTGAACCAAGCCTGGGGGATGCAAAACCTGGAAGCAGATATCAGTTTTTAAGAATGGGTTATTTTTGTACGGATTCCGGCGATTCAAAACCGGGATTATTGGTTTTCAACCGTGTTGTCGGCTTAAAGGACTCATGGGCCAAGGTGGCAGGGAAGTAAATATTGGGATTATCAGCTGCCGTTATGTTTTGAATAATGGCAGCTTTTTCACACCCTTATATAATTAGCTAGCATTACTGACTAATCTTATACTTCTAAAAAACGGTAAATAGTATTCTTTCAATAGACTGTTAGTGGGCGAATCGTAATGTTTCACCATCCTCAGGGATTGCTATTCTATCCAGCATATTTCTCTTCTTCAAATATTCCCTCAGATTATTTCTTGTCAGGCCGCAGTGGTTTATTGCATCCATGTGTACAGTTATGATGTTTGCATAGGGCAGCGTATCAGCTATTGAGACAATATCTTCCGTATTCATGGTGATGGGCTTGCCAAACAGCATTCTGGCCTCACCGGCATTGGCTACTATAATATCAGGCTTGCAATCATTGAGGGTTTTTCTTAAAGCTTTATCGTATAGTGCATCTCCTGAAATGAATACAGATTTCTTTCCATTACTTATCAAAAATGATGAAGAATTACCCATGATCTTTCCAAGTAGGCCTGTTCCATGGTTTGCATCAAATCTGCCGAAAAGTAAATTTTCCCAGACAAATTCCTTTTCAACCGCTGTAACCTTTTTAAAGCCATGCTTTCTAAGTTTGTTCTCATCTGCAGGCTGGCAGAATATCTGAATATCCTTTGGGAAAAACTTTTGGGCTTCTGTATCGAAATGGTCGAAGTGGTAGTGTGTTATTAATATTGCATCTGCATGCTGAAGCTCACTAATATTTACCGGCAGGGGAACCATTGGATTTCTCAGTCTGTTTGAAGTCAGGGGAACAGGGGGCAATTTATTTACATCAGATATCATCGGATCAATCAGTATTTTTTTTGAGTTGATACTTACCATTACAGTTGCATGCCTGATATGCTGAACATATATTTCGTCTTCATTTTCGGGGTCTGTTATGTTCATATTTAGTTTTGCCGCATTATCCGATATATGGTTGGAAGTGACAAAGATATATCCTTTTAAATATAAGCAGGCTATAATTAACAATGCTATTATGGAAGCTAATATTATTTTCATGCCTTTAGACCTCTCTTATCATAATACTACAAACTTAACTTAGGTACCACAGCAACATTATAAAGTATGTAGTAAGTACAATGTCAATAAGAAATATATTTGACATATGTATGTGCCATAAAATTCCTTCACAAATTCCTTGACAAAGATTAACGTACTGTGTATAATAACTTTTGCAGATGCGGGTTTAACTCAGCGGTAGAGTGTCACCTTGCCAAGGTGAAAGTCGCGAGTTCAAATCTCGTAACCCGCTCCATTTTAGAGACTGGATGCTGGAAACTGGGTACTGGAGTAGAATTATTTCCAGTATATGGTTTCCAACATCCAGCTTCTAACATTTAGCATCTAATATGCGGGTGTAGTTCAATGGTAGAACATCAGCCTTCCAAGCTGATTGCGTGGGTTCGATTCCCATCACCCGCTCCAAAATACATCCGGCTGCCGGATGTATTTTTTTTTGCCTTGTATATTGAATATTTACTTTATGCATATTATAATGTACTCTGGTATGATTTTTTTCTATATCTTCCTCTATGGGAAGATTTGAAATATATTTTTCTATATAGGTAGTGAGCCTTATCCACAATTGTAAATATCCGGAAAAAAAGAGATGTTTTTGTGGGAAAGACCGATTCTACATTTTCAACAGCAGTTGGTTTTTCCGGCAAGGAATGTACTGAATACCAACAATACAGCTTTCATTATTTATTTTTTTATTAACTGTATCAGTAACATCGCATCCCATATTTACTCTAGGTGTAAGTAGCGTTATCTATAACAACAAATTTAAAAGGGAGGTTGTCAACTAATGAGTCAAAAAAAGACGAAGAAGTTAACAAAGGCAACGGTAACTGGTTTGATCAGCTTGGTTATGGCAATGTTTTCACCGGTAATTGCTTTTGCCAGCGAGGCAGATTTGAAATTACCTCAGGAAATCAAATCTGAAAAAATTCTTTATGGCGGTTTTGTTATTACACTATTAGGGCTTTTATTCGGTTTATACCAGTTTTTAAAAGTTAAAAAGCTGCCGGCGCACAAATCGATGCTTGAGGTGTCAGACGTAATTTACAAGACCTGCTCAGCGTACCTTAAGCAGCAGGGTAAGTTCTTAGCAATTCTTTTTATATTTATTGGTGCAGCAGTAGCGGGATATTTTGGACTGCTTGCAAAAGATCATGAAGGTCATGCTCTTTTCGGTATTGGAGGAGTTGCTCTTATACTTTTCTGGACAGTTGTAGGCATAATGGGTTCATATGCTGTTGCAGCATTTGGTATCCGTATGAATACTCTTGCAAACAGCAGAATGGCTTTTGCTTCGCTTGAAAAGAATCCGTTAAAACTTCTTAATATTCCTTTGAATGCAGGTATGAGTATAGGAGTTATGCTTATTTGTATCGAACTTATAATGATGTTGATCATACTTCTTCTTATGCCTGGAAACCTTGCAGGTGCATGCTTCATAGGTTTTGCTATTGGAGAATCACTTGGAGCCTCAGCACTCCGTATAGCCGGAGGAATTTTTACGAAGATAGCGGATATAGGATCTGACTTGATGAAGGTTGTTTTCAAAATTGGTGAGGATGATCCGCGTAACCCGGGAGTTATAGCTGACTGTACAGGTGACAATGCCGGAGACAGCGTAGGACCTACTGCAGACGGTTTTGAAACTTATGGTGTAACAGGTGTTGCTCTTATATCATTTATATTACTTGCTGTGGCTGCAGCAGGGCTTCAAGTTGAACTTCTTGTGTGGATTTTCGCAATGCGTATCTTAATGATAATAACATCCGTAGTTTCCTTTTGGATTAATGGAGCTATAAGCAAAGTCAAATATGGAAATAAGGAAGATCTTGATTTTGAACAGCCTCTGACAAACCTTGTTTGGATTACTTCAGTTTTATCTATAATAGTTACATTTGTTTCAAGCCGCATACTGATTCCTGATATCAACGGGAATACAAATATGTGGTGGATACTTTCAACAATAATAAGCTGCGGTACTCTTGGCGGAGCCCTGATACCTGAGTTTACAAAGATATTCACTTCACCTAAATCGGGCCATGTAAATGAAGTGGTTAATTCAGGTAAAGAAGGTGGAGCTTCACTTACCATTCTTTCCGGTTTTGTTGCAGGAAACTTTAGTGCGTTCTGGAAAGGGCTTGTATTCTTTGCGCTGATGTTTGTTGCATATTTCCTCAGCACGTTCGGCCTTGGCGACTTCATGATTTATCCTTCAATATTCGCCTTTGGACTTGTTGCATTCGGTTTGTTGGGTATGGGACCAGTTACAATAGCTGTTGACAGTTATGGTCCTGTAACAGATAATGCTCAGTCGGTTTATGAGCTTTCACTTATTGAGGAAATACCTAATATAGAAAAAGAAATACAAAAAGACTTCGGATTCAAGCCTGATTTTGAAAAATCTAAGCATTATCTCGAAGCAAATGACGGAGCAGGAAATACGTTTAAGGCAACTGCAAAGCCTGTTCTTATCGGAACAGCTGTAGTAGGGGCGACAACTATGATTTTCTCGCTCATACTTATGATACAAAAAACACTTGGTGTTAAGCCGGAAGAATTGCTTAACCTCCTGAATCCATATGCGATACTCGGTTTCCTGCTTGGCGGTGCTGTAGTTTACTGGTTTACCGGTGCTTCAACGCAGGCTGTTACAGTAGGTGCTTTCCGTGCAGTAGAGTATATTAAGAGACATATAAACCTCGACCCGAATGCGCCGAAAAAAGCAGATGCAAAGTCATCTACTGAAGTTGTTAAGATATGTACACAGTATGCGCAAAAAGGTATGTTTAACATATTTATTGCAATATTCTTCTTTGCACTTGCATTTGCATGTATGTCATCACCATCAGGTATTGGGGGCAATAATGCAGTTGCACTCTTTGTAAGTTACCTTATTGCTATAGCAGTATTCGGACTTTATCAGGCAATATTTATGGCAAATGCCGGCGGGTGCTGGGATAATGCTAAGAAGGTTGTAGAAGTTGATTTGAAGGCGAAGGGAACTGACCTACATGCTGCTACTGTTGTAGGTGATACAGTAGGAGATCCTTTCAAGGATACTTCATCAGTTGCTCTAAATCCTATCATCAAGTTTACAACTCTTTTTGGACTTCTTGCCATGGAAATAGCTATTTCCAAAGACTTCAGGGATATAGCACCTTACATCGGCGTAGGATTCCTGGTAGTAGCTCTTGTATTTGTATGGCGTTCATTCTATGGTATGAGAATCAAGTCTAATAAATAATGGTTTGCAGTTTTAGGAAACCATATGAAGTGCTCTTCATATGGTTTCTTTTTTTATATTTTTGGAGTATAATTGATAGCAGTAGAATTTTGTAAGTAAACTTTAGAAATATTATCCTTTAAAACCAGAACATAAGAATTTATGGGGGTATTAAATATGTATTCCGTTACTCTTAGTGAAGTAGTCAAAGAATTTCAACTTGAAGTTATCAGTGATACTAAAAATCTGGATGATATTATTATTTATACATCGGATATAAACAGGCCGGGTCTACAACTGGCAGGTTACCTTGAGTATTTTGGAACAGACAGGATACAAACTATGGGAAAAGGGGAATCTGCATTTCTTTCACAGTTGACTTCGGATGAGCGCTATAAAAGACTTGATGAGTTTTTTAAGTGTGGTTTTCCTTGCATGGTTGTAGCCAGAGGACTTGAGATTTTTCCGGAAATGGTGGAAGTATCAAAGAAGTATTCAATACCTGTATTGAGAACAGATGATGTTACCTCAAGATTTTTAAGCGGTCTTATAAGGTATTTGAATATTCAGCTTGCTCCAAGAACTACCAAGCATGGAGTACTGGTTGAGGTATATGGTGAGGGAATACTCATACTGGGAGACAGCGGAGTAGGGAAAAGTGAAACTGCACTGGAACTTGTAAAAAGGGGACACAGGCTTGTTGCCGACGATGTTGTAGAAATCAGAAAGGTTTCAGACAAGACGCTTGTGGGCACAGCTCCTGATATTATAAGGCATTTTATTGAGATTAGGGGTATTGGCATACTTGATGTCAAGAACCTGTATGGTGTGGGCTCAGTAAAAGTTACTGAAAACATTAACCTCGTAATTCATCTCGAATTCTGGGATACACAAAAGACATATGACAGGCTAGGCTTGGTAGATGAATATACAGACATACTTGGGATTATGGTACCTTCACTGAATATACCTGTAAGACCGGGTAGGAATCTGGCAATAATAGTAGAAGTAGCAGCAATGAACAACAGACAGAAAAAGATGGGCTATAATGCTGCTAAGGTTTTAAATGAAAGAGTAATGGGAGAAATTAATAAGGATATGAGCAGTGAAGACAAACAACTATAATCAGGAGGATGAGCTTTGAAAATCGTAGTTGATTCACATACCCATACTGTAGCCAGTGGACATGCATACAGTACTGTACAGGAAATGGCCAGGGAAGCTCCGAATAACGGTATTAAGATGTTTGCAATAACTGACCATGGTCCGGCTATGCTTGGCGGGCCAAGCTTATACCATTTCGGCAATCTGAAGGTAATACCTTCAGAGCTGTACGACGTAAGGATAATAAAAGGTGTAGAAGCAAATATTATAGATTTTGACGGCAAAATAGACATGCCTGAAGAGTACTTGAAAAGATTGGATTTTGCAGTAGCAGGTTTCCATGAAATTTGTATTAAGCCGGCAACGGTCGAGGAGCATACAAATGCGATAATCAATGTACTGAAGAACCCATATATTGATGCAGTTGCACATCCTGGGAATCCTCAATTCCAGGTGGATGTGGAAAAAGTGGTAAAAGCAGCAAAGGAAAATAATAAGTGTCTGGAGATAAACAACCACTCCTTTATTATCAGGACCGGAAGTGAGAAGAACTGCAGGGATTTTGTCTTGATGTGCAAGGAATACGGTGTGAAAGTTGTATGTGGCAGTGATGCCCACATAAGCTTTAGTGTAGGAAATTTCGGAAAAGTATTAAGTCTCTTTGATGAACTCAAAATGCCTGAGGAACTTGTTCTTAACACTTCAGTAGAAAAATTTGAGCAATATTTGAGAGAAAAGAAAAAGTGAGATTAATATAAGTGGAAAATTTTCAAGTTTAAAGTGTTTGATCTATATAATATAATTATTACAGGTACTATTCTTAATTGACATTTGGGAGTATTTTATGCTATAAACCATATGTCAATTATTATTTAAGGAGCTGGGGTTATTGATAAATGAGAAAGTTGCAGGTTTAATAAGGAACATAGCAGGCGAGGAAAACATAAAGATAAATGAACCGATGAAACTGCATACGTCATTCAAGGTTGGCGGACCTGCAGATATTCTTGTAAAACCTGCAAGCGCTGTTGAACTTGCGAAGATAGTTGATGTCTGTAATAGTTTTGATATGGGTTTTTATATCATGGGTAACGGAACCAATCTTGTAGTCAGGGATAAAGGAGTAAGAGGTGTCGTTATAAAAATCTTTGAGAATTTCTCAGGGTATTGTGTGAAGGGTGACGTGATAGAGGCAGAGGCCGGATTGCTATTGTCCAGGATATCGAACATTGCCTTGCAACACAACTTGTCAGGCTTCGAATTTGCTTCAGGAATACCGGGAACACTTGGCGGAGCGGTGGCAATGAACGCAGGTGCTTACGGCGGAGAAATGAAAGATGTGATTTTAGCGACGGATTACATGGATAAAAACGGACATGTTCATACTGTCGAGGGTGACAAACATGAGTTTGGATATAGAACAAGCTTTATACAAAGAGAAGGCGGTATTATTCTCAAATCCGTAATTAAGCTGAAAAAGGCTGATAAATCAGAGATTGAAGCAAAAATTACTGATCTTACAAAAAAGAGAACAGACAAACAGCCGCTGGATATGCCGAGTGCCGGAAGCGTTTTTAAAAGACCTGAGGGGCACTTTACCGGTAAGCTTATTGAAGATTGCGGACTAAGAGGTTATAGGATAGGCGATGCCGAAGTATCCTGCAAGCATTGCGGATTTATTGTAAATGCTGGGGATGCAACTGCAGCAGAAATAATAAAACTGATAGAGTACATCAAATCAGAGGTGAGAGGGCGGTTTGGTGTAGAGCTTCAGACAGAAGTGAGAATTATTGGAGAGGAATAAGCAGGGGAGGTACAAATGAGGTTCGTAGTAATTACTGGAGTATCAGGTGCTGGGAAGAGCCAAGTAGTTAAGTTTTTGGAGGATTTGGGATATTTTTGTGTCGACAACCTGCCACCCTCATTGATTCCTAAATTTACCGAGATTTGCTTCCAGAGCGGGGGCAAGATGGATAAGATAGCCCTTGTAATAGACATTAGGGGTGGGGAACTGCTGAAGGATTTGTTTCCTGGACTAGAAGCCATAAAGGAAGCGGGGTTTTCTTATGAAATTCTATTCCTTGAAGCTTCGGACGAAGTTCTTATCAAGAGATATAAGGAGAGCAGGCGTGCACATCCTTTAGCGCCCGAAGGAAGGCTTATTAAAGGAATTAAGGAAGAAAGAAAGATATTGCAGGGAATAAAGAGCAAGGCAAACCATATAATAGATACCTCAAACCTCACGACAAAACAGCTCAGAGAGGAAATATCAGGCATTTTTGTTGAGGGTAAAACTTTTGAGGGTTTGATAGTAAGTATAATGTCTTTTGGATTCAAATACGGCATTCCGATAGATTGTGATTTGGTTTTTGATGTAAGGTTTATACCAAACCCTTATTATATACCATCAATGAGGAAATATACCGGAAAAAATGAAAATGTCAAAGAGTTTGTACTTAAGTGCAATGAAACAAATACATTTTTATGCAAGCTTGAGGATATGCTGGAATTTCTCATTCCTAACTATATAAAGGAAGGGAAATCACAGCTTGTCATAGGTATAGGCTGCACAGGCGGCAAACATAGGTCCGTCGCCATTGCGGATGCATTAAGCAGAATCCTTATAGACAAACAACACAGGGTAATAATAGATCATAGGGATATAGAAAAGGATAATAAGGCACTGAAGGGATAATTCATATAGCAAGTTCATAGGGCAATCCCAAGTGATTGCCCTTAAAATAACTGTTGCTTTCAGAATTACCTGTTATAGTGGAGGATTGTATGAAATTTCTTGACTGGTTCAGACCCGGTATAAGGGTAAAACGATGGATAATGCTTGGAATCGTAGGTATTGCAAGTATTAGTTTTGGTCTGTCATTTCTTGTTACTGAAATATATCTGAGTCTTATAAAGATTATTCTTTCCACACTGCTTATTATAGCCGGATGTGTATTTATTTTTCTCTCTATAAAGTATATTGCAAAAACATTTTTTCATGCAATCTCACACAGTGGTTTTAAGATATCTCTTGATTCCGATAAATTAAGCAGTATGCTGTATGAGAAGAGAATATTGATAAAAGGCCCCAAAATAGTAGCTATTGGCGGTGGGACGGGGTTGTCAACCATGTTGAGGGGACTTAAGGCGTACAGTTCAAATATTACAGCCATTGTTACCGTAGCGGACGATGGGGGCGGATCTGGGGCACTGAGGCAGGATCTGGGCATGTTGCCTCCTGGCGATATAAGAAACTGTATACTTGCATTGGCTGACACCGAGCCGATAATGGAAAAACTCTTACAATACAGATTCTCTGACGGTGTGCTGAAAGGACAGAGCTTCGGGAATCTGTTCCTGGCAGCTATGGATGGGATTTCTTCGAGTTTTGAAGAAGCTGTAAAAAAGATGAGTGCTGTACTTGCAGTTACGGGAAACGTCCTTCCTATTACTCTGGATAACGTAAATCTTTGTGCGGAGCTTGAAGACGGTTATGTTATTTGCGGGGAATCTAAAATAGGCAAGCATAATATATTTCATCCTGGAGAAATTAAAAAAATATTTTTAGACCCTGAAACTGTAAAGCCGTTACAGGAGGCACTGGATGCTATTGCGGAAGCGGATATGCTTATACTAGGTCCGGGGAGTCTTTATACAAGCATAATACCAAATTTGTTGGTAAGTGGTGTAACGGATGCAATCAGAAGCTCAAACGCTGTTAAGGTATATGTATGCAATGTCATGACTCAGCCCGGTGAAACGGAAGGATATTCAACCTATGATCATATCAGCGCGATAGAGCGACATACATATAAGGGTATTGTCAATTACTGTGTTGTAAACACGGCTGATATTCCTGAAGACTTAAAGAGGCATTATGCAAATGACGGAGCAGAAACGGTCAGGGTTGATTCCGATATACTGGACAGCAATGGTATAAAGGTTATTTGTTCGGATTTTGTCAGTATAAGGAATAAACTTGTCAGGCATGATCCTGACAAACTGGCAGGCACAATTATGGATCTTGTAGCTGAAACAGTGCTTGCCAAGGATAAGAAGAGAATAATTGATTACTACTATGTAAAAGATAGATTGAGGAAGATAATCACGAGGTAAGGGAAAAAAATATGGAATTTGGTAAAGAAAACTGGAGAACTTTTGACAAAGGCATAGAGAAGGAATGGCTTTTAACCAACGGAATTGGTGGATTTGCTTCATCTACGGTAATCGGAGCCAACACTAGAAGATATCACGGACTTCTTGTTGCATCTCTCAGACCGCCTGTAAACAGACATCTTATTATCTCAAAAATAGATGAAACCATAACTGTTGGCGGGAAAAAATATGATCTTCACTCCTATCGGACCCCAGGGTATACGATGGAAGGTTACAAAAATCTTCAGAGAGTAACGGTTGATCCGCTTCCCAGGTTTGTTTTTTCCATAGAAGATTTGTTTATCGAAAAAAAGCTATGCATGGTTTACGGAGAGAATACTGTGGTAATAGTATACCGTATTATAAATGGCGGCAGCAAATCTCGCTTTAGTCTCACACCACTTATGAATTTCAGGGATTATCACCATAACTCATGCCGTGATCATTTGAGATTCAGCCGCAGCAGATACAAAAGCGGTATAATCGTAAAACCGGACTTTTATGATCTTGATATTAATGTTTTTTGCAGTGAAGGAGAGTTTCACGAGCTGAATGATTGCTATTTCATGGGAATGGAATATGCTGTTGAAGCCGAAAGAGGCCTGCATTCCATAGAGGATCACTATATTCCGGGATATTTCGATATAGATATACTGCCTGGAGAAGAAAAAAATATCACGGTTATTGCATCAGTTGAAAAGGAAATAGTAAATGTTGACGGTCCGGAACTCATGGCAAAAGAAGAAGCAAGATACAGGAAACTAGTGCAGGATGCGGGGTACAGGGATAGACTAGCAAAGGAACTTGTAATAGCGGCAGACAGTTTTATTGTATACAGAAAATCAACTGATGCAAAGACTATAATAGCAGGTTACCCATGGTTTACAGACTGGGGAAGGGACACCATGATAGCCTTTACGGGCTTGACTTTGGTAACTAAACGTTTTCAGGATGCACGGGATATTTTATATACATTTTCAAGATACGTGAAGGATGGCCTGATACCCAATATGTTTTCGGATGTGGGACAGGAGCCTGCGTACAATACTGTTGACGCGGCCTTATGGTACTTTGAGGCAGTAAATAAGTATATAGAATATACTGGAGATTATACTTTTATTAAAAAAGACATCTATGATGCTTTGACGCAAATATTAAATAAATATATTGACGGAACACATTTCAAAATAAAAATGGATAAGGATTACCTTATCGGAGCAGGAGATGAAAAAACTCAACTTACATGGATGGATGCCAAGGTAGGTGACTGGGTGGTGACTCCAAGACACGGTAAAGCGGTCGAAATAAATGCTTTGTGGTATAATGCACTTATGGTTATGAGCAAGCTGTCAGCCCAGTATGGTAAGGATACGGGATACTATGAAGGTCTGGCACGAAATGTGAAGGATTCATTCCTGAAAGTTTTTTGGAATGTACAGGATGGATACTTATACGATGTTGTAACAAACGAGTATAGGGATGGAAAGGTACGTCCGAATCAGATTATGGCAGTAAGTCTTTCATACCCTGTCCTAGAGGGATTTCAGGCTGAAAAGGTCGTGCGTAGGGTATGGAAGGAACTCTACACAGCCTATGGACTTAGAAGCCTTTCACCCCACGACAATGAATACAGAGGTATATATATAGGTGACAGTTATCACAGGGATGGGGCATACCATCAGGGAACGGTCTGGACCTGGCCGCTGGGACAGTTTATAACTGCATACGCAAGAGTATTTGGCAGCAGTGAAAAAAATAAAAGTATTTTAAGAAGATTCTTTGAACCTTTTAGGGATCATCTGGAGGATGCGTGTATCGGATCCATATCTGAAATATTCGACGGTAATGAGCCCCTAACTCCAAGGGGATGCTTTGCGCAGGCGTGGAGTGTCGGTGAAATACTGAGAGCATATATAGAGTCCGGGATATATGACGGCTGATTAATATATAGTGTGTTTAACGGATTGTGATGCATTTCACAATCCGTTTTTATTTTTAGGTTAATAAATTGTTTAAGTTTGCAAATAATATTAGAAGCAATAAAATCTAGTGAAAGCTAACCAAATACAGCATGCGTTAAGAGTCGCTAAGTTGCTGGAAATTATGAATATTTACAACCTTATTAATATTGTGATATATTTATCTAATGAAATACTATTATTGTCTACACTGATTATTCATATACACACTTTGTTTGGGACTTTATTGCAAAAAGTAAAAACTTATGTACTGATAATATAAATGTTTTAGGATGGGGTGTAGAGAATGTCATTCTCATCATCTGTCAAAAATGAGCTATGCAGGCTGGATATTTCCCAGAATTGCTGTATGCTCTCAGAGTTGGCTTCAGTTATTAGAATCAGCGGCACTATAAAGGTAAATGGCAATGGAGAAGTTAATATCAGAATTGTTACGGAAAATGCTGCTTTTGCACGTAAGCTGCTTACATCCATCAAGAAAATACATAATATTCATCCTGAGGTGATAGCAAGAAAAAGCAGGAAGCTGAAAAAGCATACATCTTACATTCTGGTAATTACTGATTCGATGGGAGCAAAAAGCTTACTCAGTAACATAGGAATTTCCTTTAAGGCTGGAAAGCTTGCTGAAAGTTCAGACTTAAAGCTTGAGTATTCAAATTTGTCAGACAAACTGTTTAAAAAAGTGTGCTGTAAGAAAGCATTTCTCAGAGGAGCTTTTCTGGCAGGAGGATCTATAAGTGATCCGGAGAAAACCTATCACCTTGAGATAGCAAATCATAGTGAAGAATTAGCCCATGAGGCCTGTGAGTTAATGAACAGATTTAGCCTGAATTCAAAGGTCATAAAGCGTAAGGGGATATATATTACTTATCTAAAAGAAGGGGAAAATATTGTCGACTTTTTAAATATAATTGGTGCGCACACTTCACTTCTTGAACTTGAAAATGTTCGTATACTTAAAGAAATGCGGAATAATGTGAACAGAATTGTGAATTGTGAGACTGCAAACCTGGAAAAAACCGTTAATGCATCTTTGAGACAAGTAGAAAATATCAGGTTTATAAGGGATAAGATAGGGCTGGATAATCTACCAGAAAACCTGAAGGAAATAGCAGAGTTAAGGCTTATATATAGTGATGCCAACCTTAAGGAACTTGGTGAAATGCTGAATCCTCCTTTAGGGAAATCGGGCGTAAACCATAGATTGCGGAAGCTCGATGAAATTGCTGAAAGTGTTAGGAATTTGAAAGGGGAGCTGTAAATGATAGAAAAGGCCGTAAAAGTAACAAATCCAACCGGACTCCATGCAAGACCGGCAGCTTTGTTTGTACAAACAGCCGGTAAATTTACTTCTCATATCTGGATATCCAAATCGGACAAAAGAGTAAATGCTAAAAGTATAATGGGATTAATGTCTCTGGCTGTTTCATGCGGGACAGAAGTGGTTATCGGAGCAGAGGGTGAAGATGAACATTTAGCTGTAAAGGAATTGGTTGATCTGATTACTTCCGGCTTTAAGGAGTAAAATCAGTAACAGATATAAATAGAGGATGGGGATTTACGATAAAGGATAAAACTGGTGAATACACCGGTTTTTTTGTATTTTATTGACGTAAGAAATATTTATTTCTACAAAAGCTTACATAATTTTATGAAGGGATTGCTTAGTATTGAGGAGAATTACTATCTCAAATGAAATGAACTATGTTTCTTATAGGCATAGTTACTGATTCTTTATATTAATTGTATAATAGGAGGCGAAAACCTTGCAGGTGAAATTTTCTAACAAGGGTTCTACGTTAATAGTAAGCATTATCGGGGAATTGGATCATCATTCTGCAGAATATATACGGGAAAAAGTTGATGCGGAAATGATGAAATCTACTACTAAAAACATGATATTTGATTTTTCAAAAGTAAGCTTTATGGACAGTTCAGGTATAGGAGTAATAATGGGAAGATATAAAAATATTCAGAAACTGAATGGAAAAGCAGTTATAGTCAGTGTCAGTGACCAAATCAAACGTATATTTGATATGTCCGGGCTTTTGAGAATAATGCCGGTATATGATAATATAGATACTGCTATCAATGGAATGTGAGGGGATAAACTATGGAACCAATAAATGAAATGAAGCTTGAGTTCTTAAGTAAATCGAGCAATGAAGCTTTTGCACGGGTTGTTGCAGCTGCTTTTGTATCACAACTTGACCCTACTCTTGAAGAACTGGCGGATATAAAAACTGCCGTATCAGAAGCAGTTACAAATGCTATTATACATGGATATGAAAATAAAGAGGGATATGTAAAAATGTCCTGTGAGTTATATAGTGATTCCGTACAGATTACAATTTCTGACGAAGGAAATGGTATAGATGACATAGAGATGGCAAGACAGCCTTTATACACTTCTAAACCTGAGCTTGAGCGTTCAGGTATGGGATTTACGGTAATGGAGACATTTATGGATAGCATAGAAATTGTTTCACAGCCTGGTATGGGAACTACGGTTAAGATGATTAAAACCTTTGTATCCCTGAAAGAAAAATAGCGGACATATAAAATAGTTTATTTCACAGGAAGAGTGAAAATTTTTTTATTCTCCCATGTAAAAAAGAGTAAAATATGGGCAATTATGTTAAATAGAATACATATACCGGAACCTTAGATGTTTATTGCGTGGAATAATGCCTACGAAAGGTTTAGGAGAAATTATGAATGACTATTATAATAATGAATATACTGAGGAAAACGCTCTGGAGCTTATTAAAAATGCAAAAACAGGAGATAAGGATGCACAATCTCTCCTGGTTGAAAAAAACGTCGGTCTGGTTTGGAGTATAGTAAAGAGATTTCAGAATAGAGGCTATGAAACCGATGATATATTCCAGATTGGCTGCATAGGACTCATAAAAGCTATAAAAAAGTTTGATAGTTCATTTGACGTTAAGTTTTCTACGTATGCTGTACCTATGATAATAGGAGAAATAAAAAGGTTCATACGTGATGATGGTATTATTAAAGTCAGCAGGTCTCTAAAGGAAATGTCTAATAAAGCAAGAGTGACAAAGGAGATTATGAGTAAAGAATTGGGGCGCGAGCCATCTATTAATGAAATGGCAGCCAGGCTGGAGATTTCTCCTGAAGATCTTGTAATGGCCATAGAGTCCGGATGCTCGCCGGAATCACTGTACAGCACTATCGGAGAAGGCGATAATTCTCCAGTGCTTCTGATAGACAGGATTAATGGAGAAACAAATAATAATGAGGTGGATATCATAGATAAGATTGCTCTGAGGCAGGTACTTGAGACTCTGGGGCCAAGGGAAAAACAGATAATCATACTAAGATATTTCAAAGAAAAAACTCAGTTTCAGATAGCAAGTATGCTTGGGATTTCGCAAGTGCAGGTTTCAAGGATTGAAAAGAAAATACTGGAGGAAATCAGGAAAAAAATAATCTACGGTTAGAAAAAAACAATATGCGTTGCGGCTGCATATTGTTTTTTTATTTCTCTAATACTATCAATGTACAAAAAAACTGTAAACTTACCTTATCCTGTTTAGATATTAATTTAAAGGAGGTTTGGCTATGAGCGAGGTTTTACACAGGTATAGATTTCTGATCCTCATATTTTTACTATTGATACTTACAGGTATAATCTGTGTTGTTTTCCTGGGAGCCAGTACGGACAAAACGCCTATGAGAGGTGTATTTGTAGTTGAATATATTTTGAGTCATGGATATGATTTGCAGGTGTGAAAAGTATTGCCTGATGTAAAAAAACAGATTATGCATAAAATACCGACGGAGGTGAAGTCAAAGAATGCAGAAAACATTTACTAAAAAGGAATACGAGCAGTATGTAGAAAAAGTATCTCCTAAGTCCAGAATAGTGAGAAATGTAGTAAGAGCTTTTGTTGTTGGCGGCTCGATTTGCATAGTGGGCCAGTTCATAAATAACCTTCTGGCAATGAGAGGGATTGACAAAGATACGGTGTCAAACCTTACGGCACTTATACTAGTATTTTTGGGCGCATTGCTAACAGGGCTTAACATATATGATGAACTAGGAAGGTATGCTGGAGCGGGATCCATCATACCTATTACCGGTTTTGCCAATTCTATAGTATCTCCTGCCATGGAGTTTAAAAGCGAGGGTTATCTAGTCGGGGTAGGCTCAAAAATGTTTGTAATAGCCGGCCCGGTGCTTGTATATGGGATTTCTACCTCTGTAATAGTGGGGATAATCCATTACCTTTTAAGGTTTTAGGAAAAGGATGATTTATATGTCTAACAAAAGAAATGGAAAACAAACAGTGAAATTGCAGAACCCTCCTTCTATAGCGGCTGCAGCTTCAATTGTTGGTCCAAAGGAGGGGCAGGGACCTTTAAGGAAATTTTTTGACAACATCATTGACGATGAAATGTGGGGCGAAAAAAGCTGGGAAAAAGCTGAAAGTAAACTAATGAGAGAGACCTTTTCAAAACTTGTGACAAAGTCCGGAAAGCTGATGAATGACATTGATTATATAATTGCCGGTGATTTGCTGAATCAATGTATAGCTGCCAATTATGGGTTAAGAGAATCCAACATACCCTTTTTTGGAATATATGGTGCCTGCTCGACCATGGCTGAATCCATAAGTCTTGGTTCTATGCTGATTGATGGGGGCTTCGCAGACAATATCGCCTGTATGACGTCCAGCCACTTTTGTTCGGCAGAAAAACAATTCCGGTTCCCTCTGGAATTAGGCGGACAAAGACCTCCTACGGCTCAATGGACTGTTACAGGCTCAGGAGGTGTATTATTGACCAGTCAAGGCACCGGGCCATTTATAACTTGTGTTACGACAGGAAAGATAGTAGATATGGGGATAAAGGATGCAAATAATATGGGAGCAGCTATGGCACCGGCAGCTGTCGATACGATTCTTGCCCATTTCCAGGATACAGGCCTGGAGCCTCAGTTCTATGATTTGATTATTACGGGCGATCTTGGCATGGTAGGCAGGTGTATATGTGAAGGGCTGCTTAAGGAAAATGGCTTTGATATAAGCGGCAGGTATAATGACTGTGGACTTATGATTTATGACAGGGAAAAGCAGGATGCACATGCCGGTGGGAGTGGGTGCGGATGCTCTGCTACTGTATTTGCAGGATTCATTTATAATGAAATAACAAAAGGGAACCTGAATAATGTATTGTTTGTTGCAACAGGTGCTTTAATGAGTCCAACCAGTACTCAGCAAGGGGAATCAATACCTTCAGTAGCTCACGCAGTCAGTATTCAAAGGTCCGCAGGAAATATGCAATAGGTGTTTTACTAACAGGAAATAGTAACAAGGAGTGTTTACATATATGCAAAACTTACTGACGTATTTGAATGCTTTTATAGTCGGAGGAGTTATCTGCTCGATAGGGCAAATACTCATAGACAGGACAAAACTTACTACTGCAAGGATTTTGGTACTATTTGTGGCCTCTGGTGCGGTATTAACTGCTTTGGGAGTATATCAGAAAATTGTTGATATCGGAGGAGCTGGAGCAACAGTTCCATTGACGGGTTTTGGATATAATCTTGCAAAGGGAGCTTTTAAGGATATTGATCAATATGGACTTCTGGGTGCATTTACGGGAGGGGTGAGATCTGCTGCTGCAGGTATTACAGCAGCTATCTTTTTCGGGTATTTGGCATCTGTAGCATTTTCTCCAAAGGCAAAGAGATAGGAGGTATTTTCTGTTATGAGTAAACGTAAGGTTATTATGGTAACGGACGGTGATACTGTAGCTCAGAAAGCTGTTGAGATAGCTGCCGGCAACATAGGAGGGAGATGTATATCCGCCTCTGCCGGCAATCCGACAGTCTTAAGCGGAGAACAGATAATCGAGTTGATTAAGGAGGCTCCTCACGACCCTGTAGTAGTTATGGTTGATGATAGAGGAGCAAAAGGTGTAGGGGATGGTGAAGCAGCCATGGAAACCATTATTGAAAGCGGAGCGGTAGACGTACTCGGAGTAGTGGCCGTCTCATCAAATGGTAAAGACTGCAGAGGCATAAACGTTTCCTGTTCAATTACAAAAGAAGGAAAAGTTTTTGAGGGTGGTGCAGTAGATAAGTATGGAAATAACGTGGGTGATAAAGGAATATGCGGTGATACACTCAGTATATTACGCAATAGAAAAGATATGATAATTGTGGGTATCGGGGATCCCGGCAAAATGGATTATAACGATGATGCATACAACGGGGCTCCTGTCACAACCATGGCTTTGAAGGAGGTCATGAAAAGGAGCGGATACAGGCAATAGGCTGGCTTGGTATCTTTTGCTGGTTGGTTAACTAATACTAATTGGAAGAGCAAGGTAGATAATTACGCTACCTTGTTTTTTATTGTCCACACCCTCATGCCACGAAAGAGGAGCAGGCTACATTGTTTCTGCCGAAAAAAAGCCACCATACTACTTGAATTTATCCTCTTCACTAATAGGCGGTATGAGTGTATACTTTAAATGTCGGATTTTATACTAAATTGTTATGGGGGAAGAATGATGAAGAGAAAGGTCAAGTTTGCAGCAATATTATATGGATACTTTTATAAAACAGCGGTTGCCGGATTGGCGTTAATACTTTCGCTATCCTTGTCTGGCTGCTTCCTTTTCCCAAAAGAAGAGGAAGTGCTGGCACCACCGTTAAAGGAACCTCCAAAGATAGTCTATAACCATACCGAGTTGAAGAAAGTCACTATAGAAAATAAAAAGAGAGCCGTAGGCTATTTTATTTCCATAGAGCAGAGCGATTTGAGTTTCAAGCACAGGGGTGGCCGCCTGAAGAAAATATATGTGGCTGCCGGAGCCAAGGTGAAAAAAGGTGACCTTTTGGCTGAACTTGACACTGATAACCTGGAAAACCAGGTTAAGCAGCAGGAAATAATTCTCAAAAAATCACAGCTGGCATATGAACAGATTAAGACTAGCGGAAGAAAAGACATTGATATGCAGGAAATTCAGCTTGAAAGCCTGAAGAAGCAGTATGGCAAAATGATTTCCATACCTGATGCCTATTCGATAGAACAAATAGAAAATCTTAAGCAGCAGATTAAAGAAAATGAAATTCTGTATAAAAGTGCAAAGTTTTCATATGAAACAAACCTCAAGACATCCTACAGTGATGTTGAGCTGAACAAATTGCAGCTGGACAATCTTAGACAGGAACTCAGCAACTCCAAGCTCGTTTCACCTATGGACGGTACAGTCGATTATGTTGCTGACTGCAAGCAGGGAGAAAATATTGATGCTTACAGAAATATCATAAGGATAGCGGATTCAAGGAAATTGCAGGTGCAATACTCTGAAGACCAATCAAGCGGCTCGGAGCTTTCAGGCAGTATAGCATCAGTGTTTGAAATTGGACAAAAAGTAGCCCTAAGTGCCAGAAATGTAGATTTTAGCGGTGAGGTTGTCATGACGCCTTCCACGGCTCCGGATAATGCAGATGAGAAGACGCAAAGGGCGGTTAGGATAAAGATAGATAAAGTTCCTGAAGGAGTAAAAATAGGAGACTCTGTCGAGATTGTTGTAACCCTCGGGAAGAAAGATAAAGTTATAGCCATACCGAAGAACCATGTACATAAGCTTTTAGGACGTACCTTTGTACATATATTTGAAAACGGTCTGAGAAAAGAAAAAGATGTGGAATTAGGTATAGAAAACCAGACAGAGGTTGAGGTAGTGAAGGGATTGGATGAAGGAGATAAACTAATAAGGGAATAAGCGGGGTGTCTTTGGTGCTTTTAATCACTGTAAGAAAAATGTTAAGCAACAAGTGGATGCTCATTTGTATGCTTTTAGGTTCAATAATTACTGTCTCTATATTAAGCAGTATATCCATATTTTCTGACGGTATGCTGCAAAGGATGCTTACAAGAGATCTGGAAATATCTCAGCAGACTTTTGGCAAGTATCCTGGAGGGTATCTAATCAGCTATTCCAATGCTTACCCTACGGAAGGCGGGAAAAATTCCAAATTTTACTCTTATGAGAAAAAAGTATCGGAAGTAATAGCGAAAAGTATAGATTTGCCGGTTGTTACACAGTGCAACTTTGTTCATGCCGCATCAAGAGTTATCATAAGGCAGGATGTTAAAAAATCCATATCAACAGATATCGGTTCTCTTTCAGACATGAAGGAACATGTGAAGATTGTCCATGGCCGGATGTTTTCAGATAAAAAGGCGGATGGTGCATATGAAGTTATTGTTTCAGAGGAGGGGGCAAAAGATCTTGAAATTACGCTCGGAAACACTTACAGTCTCCCAAATGCGGCTTTCTATAAGCCAGGCGGTAAAGTCTTCAAAATCAAAGTTGTAGGAATATTTACATATAAAACTGCAAATGATCCATATTGGTTTGAAGGTATAGAAAAGTATAATAAAACTATCTTTATGGATCCAAATCTGCTAAAAGAAACCCTGATAAAGGAAGAAGTCTTTAATATTTATGCTGCAAAATGGTTTTTGGCTTATGACTACCATAAAATCAAGCTAACCAATATGTCATCGATTATGAATGCATTTGATGCTCATACCAGGTGGTTTGACAAGAACAGCACATACCTGAAATATGATGCACCGGTTATGCCTGTAATTAAAAAGTACCTGGAAAGGGAAAAGCAGCTTAAGACAACTCTCCTGGTACTTCAGGTGCCTATTTTAATAATGCTGGCATTCTATCTCTTTATGGTATCGAAGCTTAAGATTGATTTTGAAAGCAATGAGATTGCTGTCATTAAGAGTCGTGGCGGAAAAGGATCACTTATTTTTAGCATTTATCTTATAGAAAGCCTTTTCATAGGGCTGGTATCTTTAATAATAGGACCGTTACTGGGTTTTTATATTTGCAGAATTATAGGAGCCTCAAACGGATTCCTGGAATTTGTGCAAAGATCAGCGTTGCCGCTGGATATAGGTCCTAATGTGTATATTTATTCTTTTGCTGCGGTCATGCTTATAGCTGTTTCTACACTGATACCTGCTTTTGCAGCATCACGTACAAGTATTGTCCTGTATAAGCAAAAAAAGGCGAGAAAGTTTAACACTGCTTTCTGGAGGAAGTTTTTTATCGATATTATCCTGCTGGCCATATCCTTTTATGGGCTTTTTGTATACAAGAAACAGCAGAAGGTTATATTCGTAAGCGGGGTTAAAGGGACAGACCTGGAGATGGATCCGCTGCTGTTCATCATATCGGTGTTGTTTATATTCGGATGTGGACTTTTGGTTTTAAGGGTATTTCCATACATTATCAGGTTTATATTCTGGGTGGGAAGAAAAATCTGGAGCCCTGTATTCTATGCCTCGTTTATCCAGGTTGGAAGAACTTCGGGGCAGGAACAGTTTACAATGATTTTTATAATACTGACTCTCTCTATAGGTATATTCAGCGCAAATTCAGCACGGACTATAAATAAAAATGTTGAGGAAAAAGTACGATATGAGGTTGGGGCAGATATTGTTGTAAAGGGACATTGGACCAGTACGAATCCCACGGCATCCGTTGTATCCAGTCCATTTGGCGGAAGTAGGAGCAGTTCTGCTCAGGGAACAGAGGAACCAATTTATTTTGAGCCTCCATATGAACCTTTTACAAAGATTGAAGGTGCCGAATCGGTAACAAAGGTGTTTAAGGAGGAAAAAGCCAGTGCTTCGTTTGGGAACGAGCAGCTGACAAATGTATCGCTGATGGGGATCATACCCAACGAGTTCGGGAAAACAGCCTGGTTCAGGAATGGCCTTCTTCCGCACCACTGGTATAATTACCTGAATCTTATGTCGGATTCACCTGCTGCTATCCTGGTATCAAAAGCTTTTAAGGACAAGCTGAAGGCAAAGGAAGGGGATACTGTTATAATCAACTGGGGTAAACAGAGCAGCATCAGCGGAGTTATATATGCATTTGTAGACTACTGGCCTACGCTGAATCCCAACAGAAAGGTGGAAGATATAGTATCTCCATATTTTGTTGTGGCAAATCTTAATTATATACATTCAATGCTTCCGGTTGAACCCTATGAGGTATGGATAAAGAAAAAGCCTGATACAACCAGCAATCAGATATATAGCAGTATGGCTTCACAAAAGCTTGAACTGGATTCCAGAAAAGATACTTCAGAACAGCTGATAAAGCGTAAAAACGATCCTATGCTGCAAGGCACAAACGGGTCATTGACACTGGGATTTATTGTAACAATCATTATAAGCATCATAGGCTTTTTAATATATTGGGTTATGTCTATTAAGAAAAGAGTGCTCCAGTTTGGTATATTCAGGGCTATGGGACTAACTTCAAACAAGATCATAGGCATGCTGTCCTGTGAGCAATTCCTTATCACAGGGACTTCAGTATTGGCAGGTGTCTTTATAGGAAGCCTTTCCAGTAAGATATTTGTACCCCTGCTTCAGCTGGTATACGGCTCTGAAGAACAGGTCCCTCCGTTCAGAATTATTTCTTATATGAGTGACTATGTCAGAATGTATATAATCGTAGGGATAATGCTGGTTACATGCTTTATCATTCTTTGGAGAATAATTGCAAAGATAAACATCGGACAGGCATTAAAACTTGGAGAGGACTAGGGGGTAGCTATGCAGCATATTATTAAGGCAGAGGAAGTAAAACGAAAGTTTATAGTAGGGAAAGAAACTATTAATGTCCTCAAAGGCATAACACTAATGGTTGATAAGGGTTCTCTGACTATCCTCAGGGGACGTTCCGGATCAGGAAAAACAACTTTGATGAACTTATTCGGAGCACTGGATATGCCTACTTCCGGGAAAATATATTTTGACAATGAAGATATTACTGTAATGTCGGAAAGAAAACGGGATAATATAAGGCGTGCAAGCATGGGCTTTGTTTTCCAGTCTGTTGCCCTTATTCCAGTAATGTCGGCATTTGAAAATGTAGAATTCAGTCTCAGAGTGGCCGGATATGATTCAAAAAGCAGAGGGAAAAGAGTAGAGGAATGTCTCAATCTGGTCGGATTGGGAAAAAGGATGCATCACAGACCCGGCGAGCTTTCGGGGGGAGAACAGCAAAGAGTAGCTATTGCTAGGGCTATAGCACATAAGCCGAAACTGATTTTTGCTGATGAGCCTACTGCAGAACTTGATACACACATGGGTCTCCAGGTTGTAAAGCTGTTTAGAGAACTGGTACAAAAAGAAGGAGTTACAGTTCTTATGACAACACATGATCCGAGTATGCTGGAGATTGCAGATAAAGTGTTCACACTTGAGGATGGTGAGATAACAGATGCAAGCTGAAGATATACAGAAACAGAAAATGATATTATGCGAAAACCTTGTTAAAATCTACAAGACTAAGGATATAGAGGTAGTAGCACTCCAGGGGCTGGATCTGATAGTGGAGGCCGGAGAAATGATGGCTATCATAGGAAACAGCGGAAGCGGTAAATCAACTCTGCTGAATATGCTCGGGGGTCTGGACAGGCCTTCTGCAGGAAGGCTGCTTATTGATGGAAAGGATCTGCTGAAATTCTCAGACAGACAGATGGTTGATTACAAACTCAAAACTGTCGGATTTGTATGGCAGAATAATGCCAGGAATCTGATACCTTATCTGACGGCTCTGGAAAATGTCGAACTCCCAATGATAATCTCTGGAGCAGGTGAAAGAAGAAAGAAAGCTCTTGAATTACTTGAAATGATGGGCCTGTCACACAGGAAAAACAGTAAACTAAACCAGTTGTCAGGTGGGGAACAGCAGCGTATAGCTATATGTATTGCGGTAGCCAATAATCCAAAGCTTTTACTTGCAGATGAGCCTACAGGGTCAGTCGACACAAAAACCTCAAATATGATACTAGATATATTCAGGGAGCTTAACAGGTCCTTGGGAATTACCATTGTTATAGTTACACATGACATGCAGCTTTCCAAAAAGGTTGACAGAGTAGTTGCGATCCGGGATGGGCGAACCAGCAGTGAGTTCATAAGAAAGAAGATGTATGCTGAAGAGTTGGCTGAGCTGGGGAGTTTGGTAGAAGAGGAGGCTCACGTGGAGTTTGCAGTATTGGATAAAGCAGGACGTTTGCAAGTTCCCAGAGAATATCTGGAAACACTCGGACTGTCAGGCAAGGGCAAGGTGCAGGTAGAGGTGGACGGAGATAGGATAATATTACTTAATCCCGAAAGTGTAAGGAAAGAGAGTGTGAGCTAAAGCATGAATAAGCGTATATTAGTGGCGGCTGTCGCGTTGGTTCTGGTAGCTTCAGTGTCTGTAGCAGTTTATTTTAGTTTTAAGAGTAACGATGTTTTTTCTCAGCTTGATGACGAGGATACATCACAGGAAGCCTTGGAAGAGACTAAATTGACATTTTACTTCCAGGGGAATGAGCCCGGTGATACAAAGGAAGTGCTTGAGCAGGTTGAAGAAAAATCTAAAAACAGGCTTAAGGCCAATCTGGATTTTAAATTCATACAGAACTCGGAAGATTATTTGGGTGAGATAAGAAGTATAATTGCGTCAGGGCAGCCATGCGATGCGTTTTTCTTTTCCGATTACTTTCCGCAGGGCTTAAGGAATCTTGTAAGGGAAGATGTTATTAAGGATATAACCGGTTTATTCCCCAAATATGCACCGAGCTACTACAAGTATTTCAGCAGTGAGGAATTAAGGACTGCAACTGTAGAAGGAAAAATCTATGCAATACCTAATCATATGCCTACCGCCCAGACACTGTCAGCAATAGTAAGAACAGACCTTATGGAAAAGTATGGCATACCGGAAATAAAAAACTATGAAGATTTTGAAGTATATTTAAAAGCTGTAAAGCAGAACCAGCCTGAAGTGATTCCTATGACTTTTTATGAATCGGTAATGGGCCTTTTTTCCTGGATAAATGGTTATGTAATGCTTGACTATTCGCAAGGGCTTGTATACAGGCAGGATGATCCGGGAATGAAGGTTATTGCATGGGAGAGCACTTCGGAGTTCAAAAAGGGAATTGAGACTATTAGGAGATGGTATAAAGAAGGCTATCTCTCAAATGGTTCCATTAGGCCTATAGATGAAGCTTCTATCAGCTCAGGCAGTTTTGCATCCTTCATATCGACTTATGACGCAGAATACCAGTATAATACTATGTTGAAAAACAGGCAGATAGAATGGAGGTACAAGGCATACCCACTAAGTGATAAAATATCCCTGAGAAATTCTCCTTTGAATGGTGCCATGTTAATCAATTCAAAATCAGATAATACAGAGAGGGTACTGATGTTTGTGGAATGGCTCCAGTCCAACCAGGAGAACTATGATTCCCTCATGTACGGAATAAAGGACAAGCATTATACGCTAGCAGACAACTGGCTGAAGCTGCCGGATAATGTCGATGCCGGTGAACTTTCACTTTCATGGGCATGGCGCTGGCCTTTTACCAATATCGACTATGAGCGTCCGGATAGTAAAAGTGCAGAAGATTACAAAAAAGCATATATTGACTTAATAAATACCAAAACTCAATATCCCAGACACCTTGGCTTCGTTGCAGATTTTTCACCTGTCAGGGATTTAGTAGATTTCAGGCGGTCGGCTTTTTTCTCAATGGAGCAGAATATACATGCCGGATACCTAACTCCTGAGGATATAGATACTTATATAAAAGACCAAAAGAGTGAGGGCATAGGCACGATCATAGCAGAAGTCCAAAGCCAGCTGGATAAATGGGCTTCAGAAAATAAAAGCAATGATCAATAAAATATAGTAGAATATGAATCAGCAATTGATAGAAACAGCTTCACTTCCAGGTGAAGCTGTTTCTATCATGTAAAATACTCAATCCGTGCATCAGGAAATCTGGCTGTTATCAGCGAGGAGATGTATTCTTTGATTTCTGCAGCTGTCTCCTTTTTATATACGTATTTATACCTGCCGAATTTACCCCACTTCAAGGCACGTGCAGTTTCATCCATATCAAGTCTGGTATTGGGAAAACGCTCCAGAATGAATTTCTTTGCTATAGGAGTAAATCTATGCTGGATAAGCTCGAAAGTAACCTGTTCAGGAGATCCGTCCATGTCTATGCTCTGCTTCAGCCTGTCAAAAAGCTCCTTATACTCTTCCTTCCAATTCTCATATACCATTATCGGGGCTACAATGAAACCTACAGGATAGCCGGCGGAAGATATTTTTGATGCAGCTTCTATTCTTTCATCAAAATCCGCAGTATTGTGTTCAAAGTTCTTAATTACATACCTTGAATTTATACTCACCCTGAATCTTGTGTGATTGTTGTGGCTAATGCCAAGGAGTGGGTCAACATTACTGAATTTGGTTACCACTCTAAGCCTTGCATTATCCAGTTTGCCAAAAAATTCTATCGTTTTGGTAAGACTGCCGGTAATATGCTCTAAAGCCAAGGGATCACCAGCACTTGCTACCTCGAAAGTTGTAAGATTGTCATTGTTTTTAGCTATATGACGTTTTATGGTGCTGAAAATATCTTCAAGATTGACATAAGTTCTCAAATATGGTTTATATGCTTGTGTTGTCTGGAGATAGCAGTATTCGCAATTTCCCGGACAATTTGTTACAAGTGAAAACTCAAAGTCGGCCGAGGGCTTGCATACATCAAGGGAAAGCCCTTTTTTTGTTGCTATAACAAGAGTTTTCTTTGATCGTGCATATTTTTCTCTTTCTGTTTTTCCGGGTATGGAACGGGCTACATTCTGGGCACCGGCTGTAATTATTTCTGTGCCTTTGCTTTCAAAAAAATCATATAATTCCCTGCCCAGAGGGTATTTCAGCGAAGAGGGTTCAAAAAATACTCTTTCCGGCATAAATAGCTTCATTTGATACTTCACACCTTTCTGCCTGCACTAATTATTATTTCAAAAAAAATTTACTGTATTCTTTACTTTTTATTTGCAATAACTAAAATAGTAAATAAGTATTAGCAATGATTTGAAAGAAGAGGAAATAAGCTTGAGTTGTGTTTCGATAGAGAGATGTAAGAGTTATGATATAAAAAATGTAGAAGCTGCTATTAACAAAACTTTTGTTAACCTGGGTGGTGTGGGGAAGTTTATAAAGCCAGGTATGAAAGTAGCGATAAAACCAAACCTTGTAATGAAAAAAAGACCTGAGGAAGCGGCTACAACGCATCCGAGCCTGATAAAGGCCATATGCAGTCTTGTAAATGCAGCAGGAGGAGAAATATTGATCATTGACAGTCCGGGAGGTTTATATACGGAAAGCGCCCTGAAAGGAGTGTACAACGCTTGTGGCATGACTGAGGCAGCACGGGTAACAGGGGTAAATCTTAATTTTAGTCTGGATGAGGCAGAGGTTGATATTCCGGATGGGAAAATCCTGAAAAGAGTGACACTTCTCAAGCCCTTAGTTGAGGCTGACATAATAATTAACGTTTCTAAGTTGAAAACACACGGGCAGATGGTATACACAGGTGCTGTAAAAAACATGTTCGGTGCAGTGCCTGGTGTCCTTAAAGCTGAATACCATCTGCGGATGGCTGAATACAATGATTTTGCAAATGCACTCATAGATATTTTCCTGAGTGTAAGGCCGTCTATAAATATATTAGATGCAGTAATTGGAATGGAAGGTGATGGTCCCACTGCCGGAAATCCTAAAAAAATAGGCTATATCATGGGTTCTGAAAATGCATTTGAACTGGATCTTGCTGCACTGGACCTGATCAATATAAACCCGGCGGATGTACCGGTAATTAAAAATGCCATTGGCAGGGGCTTGTGTTGTAGGAATATAGCAGAATTGGAAATTATAGGGGAAAACTTGGATAATTCAAGATTAAACGGATTTGATGTACCACAGCTTGATACTCTAAGAGCTATACAGTTTTATGACAAGGGGTTAATGAAATTCCTGATATCATGGTTAAGACCTAAGCCTGCATTTGTACATGCATTATGTACAGGGTGCAAAGAGTGTGTGAGGAGTTGCCCAGCGCATATTATTGAAATGTATGAAAACAGGCCCAGGGTGGATTTGTCCGGATGTATACGTTGCTTCTGCTGTCAGGAATTATGTCCTGCAAAGGCGGTAAATATCAAAAGACCTTTTTTGTCAAAATTTTTATTTAAAAAAGCAAAAAAATGTAATGTAAAGAAGGATTTTTGTCGTTAATATAGAATAGGAATTATATTAGTGTTAATATATAATTAATTGGTATTTGTATGACAACTACATCAAAAGGATAGTTGTTATAATTTGGATATATGCTGTATATCGTTTTTTCTATATCAGCGGACATAATTATTGTATTGATATGTTTATAGTACCGTATTAAGCAAATGATAATTAAAAGGTGGGGATTATTAGTGAACATTGAATACATAAACCCATTCATTGAAGCAAGTCAGACAGTTCTTATGCAAATAGCAGGAATTGATGCAAAACTTGGTAAAGTGTATTTGAAGGATTCACCCTATAAAAGTGATGCCATAGCAATAATTGTAGGATTAACAGGTAAGATAAGAGGTCAGGCTGTTTTTACAATGAATATTCCTGTTGCTCTTGGAATTGCTTCAAAGATGATGTGTGGAATGCCTGTTTCGGAATTGGATGAGATTTCCAAAAGTGCAATATCTGAGCTCACCAATATGATTCTTGGCAATACGGCGACAATTTTGTATAACAAGGGGATTGGCATTGAAATAACACCTCCCTCCTTTGTAATGGGTGAAAATCTGCAAATATCTACAAACAAATTGAAAACAATAAGTGTTCCATTACTGCTGAGTGAAAGTGAAACTATGGAGATAGACATTTCTGTAGTTGAGAATTGATAGAAACTTAATTCATATTTATTTGTTATTTAAGATGATGACTGTACATTTTTTGTCAGTGCATCATCTTTTTGCTATTGAAGCTGGTTTTTGTGGTAAAATATATTAGGCATACTAAAGTAAAACAGCTGAGGTTAGGCTTTTTGTGTTATTAGGAGGTATAGGAATTGTCTTTGAATATAGTTTTGGTAGAACCGGAAATTCCACAGAATACAGGTAATATTGTAAGAACATGTGCTGCTATAGGAGCTTCACTGCATCTGGTGAAACCATTGGGGTTTTCGGTAGATGACAGGTATTTGAAACGTGCAGGCCTGGATTACTGGAATGAGGTTGGAATACAATATTATGACAGCTTTATGGAGCTAAAAAGGAAATATGCGGATAGCAGCTTTTATTATGCTACCACTAAAGCTGTTAACACATATGCAGATGTAAAGTATCCCGAAAACTGCTTCATAGTATTTGGCAAGGAAACCGCAGGGCTCCCGGAAGAACTTCTGAAAGAGAATAAGGAATGGTGCATGCGAATACCTATGAAAGAAGGAATACGGTCACTGAACCTGGCAAATTCAGTAGCGATTGTAGCATATGAAATATTAAGGCAAAGAGATTTTTACGGGCTTATGGAAGAAGGGAAGCTGACGAGGTATGATTGGTGACTTGCGGTTTATTGATCTGAATCCTATGAATAAAATTAATCCGGTTGTAAATATATACTCTTATGAGACTGATAATCTGTATGGTTTGAGCAGACTAATTTAGAGGCAGTACCCGTAAACGGTTTTGATTTCCGGTTTCTGCTATTATGGGGTGGTGTTTTTTATGATTAATAAAGACAGGATGGTTAATGAATTTATTGAACTTGTCAGAATTGACAGTATAAGTTTGCAGGAAAGGAAGATGGCGGATGTTTTGAAACAAAAAATAGCCGCTATGGGGATCGAGACTTTTGAAGATAGTGCAGGTGACAGGGTTGGTGGTAATTCGGGAAATATCCTGTTCACAGTAAAAGGCAGTAAGGATGTTCCTGCAATATTATTAACTGCACATATGGATACTGTAGCTCCGGGCAAGGGCAAAAAACCTGTAATTGAAGGCGATATAATAAAAACTGACGGAACTACCATACTGGGGGGCGACGATGCTGCGGGTATTGAATGTATTCTTGAAGCACTAAGGGTTATCAGGGAAAAACACTATCCCCACGGTGATATACAGGTTGTTTTTACTATTGCCGAAGAGATAGGACTTCTTGGGGCAAAAAACTTGGATTATAGTAAAATATATGCAAAATACGGGTTTGTTCTTGACAGCGACGGAAGTATAGGAACTGTAGCAGTCAGGGCTCCATCACAGCATAAAATAAATGTGACGGTGAAGGGAAAGGCTGCTCATGCCGGAATGGAACCAGAGAAGGGAATAAGTGCAGTACAGATTGCAGCGGATGCAATCTGCAGAATGAAACTTGGGAGAATAGATGAAGAGACAACTGCAAATATAGGAATCATAAGTGGCGGGACAGCGACTAATATTGTGTGTGACAGGATAGAAATCAAAGCTGAAGCAAGAAGCCGGAACCAGAAAAAGCTTGAAGAGCAAACAGAACATATGAAAAAGTGCTTTACTGAGGCAGCAGCAAGGTTTGGAGGTAGTGTGGATTTTAAGTCCGAATTGGAATATCCTGCATATTCGATAAATCAAAACAGCAGTATAGTAAAAATTTTACAGAAAGCCGCTGAAGGAGCAGGTGTTAAGCTGCTGCTTGAGTCTACAGGCGGAGGAAGCGATACCAACATAATCAATGGAAAAGGAATAGAAGCTGTTGATATAAGTGTGGGAATGGATAAAGTCCATAGTGTCGAAGAGCAGATAAGAATCAGTGATATGGTTAAAGCGGCAGAGTTTCTGGTAAATATAATCAAAGCAGTTGAGAGTTGAGAATGTAAATTACAGGAGGATTCTATGATTAAACGTATAGGTGTTTTGACAGGCGGTGGGGATTGCCCCGGGTTGAATGCTGTACTAAGAGCGGTTGTTAAAACTGCTATGGTTAAGTATGGCTATGATGTTATAGGGTTTAAAGACGGGTATAGAGGGTTGGTTGTAAATAACTTTGTTACTTTTAAACCGGGTGATGTTTCCGGTATTCTTGATAAAGGCGGCACCATTCTTGGTACGTCTAACAGGGATAATCCCTTTAATTTCAAGATTGAGAGAGAAGGAAAAGCAGAGTATAAGGACATGTCCGAAAGAGTTGTCAATAACATCAACATGCTCGACATAGACTGTATGGTGCTGATAGGCGGTGACGGTACGCTCACCAGTGCAAGAGATTTTGCAAGAAAGGGTGTTAAGGTTGTAGGCGTCCCTAAAACGATAGACAATGATCTTTCCGCTACCGACACAACCTTTGGTTTTATGACAGCAGTAGAAACCGCTACTGAGGCAATAGACAAGCTTCACTCGACAGCAGAATCCCATCACAGGGTGATGATACTTGAAGTGATGGGAAGGTATGCAGGCTGGATTGCTCTTGAATCAGGAATAGCCGGAGGCGCTGATGTAATTCTTATTCCTGAAATACCATATGATATAAACAAGGTAGCTCAAAAAGTGATGGAAAGAAGGAATGCAGGGAAGAATTTCAGTATAATAGTGGTGGCTGAAGGTGCAAAGTCAATAGATGGCGATGTGGTAGTAAGCAAGATATTAAAAGACAGTCCTGACCCTATAAGGCTTGGGGGTATAGGAAACAGAGTGGCTGAAGAAATAGAGAAACTTACAAATATTGAAACAAGGGTTACGGTGCTTGGACACCTGCAGAGGGGCGGCAGACCTATACCGTATGATAGGATTTTGTCTACGCGCTATGGTGTAGAAGCAGTTGAGCTTGTAAACAGGGAAGAGTTTGGGAAAATGGTAAGCCTTCAGGGTAATGCCATAACCTCGGTATCTCTTGAGGAAGCTGTAGGAAAGCTTAAGACGGTAGATCCTGAAGGAGAACTGGTGAGGATAGCTAAAAGTCTGGGGGTTGGATTTGGGGATTGAGATGATAAATTTTTCTGAAATAACTATTGAGGATAAGGCTTTATTTGATAAGTATTTGAGACCGCATAATCCACAGGTTTCAGAAATGACATTTACTAATTTTTTCATGTGGAGGAATTTCTATAAATTCAGATACGCTGAGATTAACGGCCTTTTATGTGTAATTGCAGTGCCTGAAGGAAAGAATCCCTTTTGCTTTGTGCCCTTCGGAAAGCCTGAAAAGGCTGTGTTTACAGAAGTGTTCCTAAAACTGAAGACATACTTTCAAATTAATGGCTGGAAGCTGAGATTTGAGAGAATGGATGAAATACAATCCGGGTATTTCAGGGAGTACCTGGGTTTTACTGATGAATATATAGTTAAAGACACTGATAATTCCGATTATGTCTATTTTGCGGAAAACCTCATCAATCTGAGAGGAAAGAAGTTTGACGGCAAACGGAACCATATAAACAAGTTTAAAAAGATGTACAACTATGAATATGTAATGTTGAGCAGTGAAAATACAGGAGAATGCAGCAAAATAATGGATAAATGGTGTTTGGAAAGGAGCTGCGAAGAGCATAAGGATTTTTATTGCGAAAAGAAGGCTAATATGGAACTGCTTAATAATTTTACCGCATTAAGTTGCAAAGGTGCGTTAATAAAAGTAAATGGAGAATTTGAGGCTTTTACAGTAGGGGAAATGCTGAATGAGGATACTGCTGTAATCCATATAGAAAAGGCAAACGGGAGTATCAACGGTTTGTATACGTTTATAAACCAGCAGTTCTGCGAGCGTGAATGGCGGGAAGCAGCCTTTATTAACAGGGAACAGGACCTCGGTATTGAAGGCCTCAGGAAAGCCAAGCTTTCCTACCATCCGGCCAAGATGATAAATAAATACAAGCTCATATTATAATTTTGAATACGCCTGTGAAATCTGCAGTCGGTATGCTGAAATTTTTTACACATATATGTTCTGGAGTTTGCCATTGTAAATGTATTGCATTAAAATTTCGAATGCTTTAAAAATATATGTACATAATAATATTGTTGTACTAGTGATACTTTGTTAAAAAATTAATTATTTTTTACCAGTACTATTGAAAAAAAAGATGAAATATAATAAAATATTTTTGGCTTGGAAGAATTTCTAACCAGAATTAGTTTTTCATGCTAATAAGCCTGCAAGTATTATAATACAATATGGATTTATTACTTTAAGGCTTTATCTTATTCGAAGCAATGCTTCAAAATATTAATATATTACATAGGAGGTATTACGACATGGCAGTAAAAATGGGTATCAACGGTTTTGGACGTATCGGTCGTCTTGTTTTCAGGGCTGCAATCAACAACCCTAATGTAGAAGTAAAGGGAATCAACGATCCTTTTATCGATCTCGAGTACATGAAATATATGTTAAGGTATGACACAGTTCATGGACAGTTCGATGGAACAATCGAAGTAAAAGACGGTAAATTGGTAGTAAACGGTAAGGAAATTGCTGTTTTCTCAGCAAAAGATCCTGCAGAAATTCCATGGGCTAGCTGCGGTGCGGATTATGTTGTTGAATCAACAGGTGTGTTCACTACAATCGACAAGGCTTCAGCTCACTTCAAAGGTGGCGCTAAGAAGGTAGTTATCAGTGCTCCTTCAAACGATGCTCCTATGTTCGTAATGGGAGTTAACCATGACAAATATTCTAAGGACATGACAGTTGTATCAAATGCTTCATGTACTACTAACTGCTTGGCTCCTTTGGCTAAAGTAATAAATGACAACTTCGGTATAGTTGAAGGTCTTATGACTACAGTTCATGCTGCAACTAATACTCAGAAGACAGTTGACGCTCCTTCAATGAAAGACTGGAGAGGCGGAAGATCAATACTTGGAAATATCATTCCTTCATCAACTGGAGCTGCAAAAGCTGTTGGTAAGGTTATTCCTGAATTAAACGGTAAATTGACAGGTATGGCATTCAGAGTTCCTACAGCTGACGTATCAGTTGTTGACCTCACAGTTCGCCTTGAAAAAGCTGCTACTTATGAAGATATCAAAGCAGCTGTTAAGAAGGCTTCAGAAAATGAACTTAAAGGTATCCTCGGATACACAGAAGAAGCAGTTGTTTCAACTGACTTTATACATGATGCACGTACTTCAATATTTGACGCAGAAGCTGGAATCGCATTGAACGGAAACTTCGTTAAGCTGGTTTCATGGTATGATAACGAATGGGGTTATTCAAACAAAGTTGTTGACCTCATCAGTCATATGGCAGCAGTAGACGCTAAATAAGCATAGTGCTTTTTAAAATGTCCGGTATTTTTTACCGGACATTTTTTTATCCGGATATTCATGCCATTAAAGTGGCAGACCCAACTTTGTTCCATAGTTCTATAAATTTTTGAGGTGATTCTTATTAGGGTTGTTCTGGTACTCATTCTATCCGTTTTGTTAACCGGTTTTAGCACATACAAACAGGGTATTTCCGTTGATTTCACTACGGTTCGTACTGCACAGGCCGCGGAATCAGTAGATATTTTGATTAGTGCCATAGGTGACTGTGTTTTGGGAAATGATTACAGGGCTTCGTATCAGGGCTCTTTTGATGGTGTGTTTGCTAAAAATAGAGGTGACTACAGCTACTTCTTCAGAAGCGTATACAGTGTTTTATCCAAGGATGATCTGACAATAGCAAATTTGGAAACGCCGCTTACATTGCAAAAAGAAAGAATTGCAAAAAATGATGTAAAAGATAGTTTTTGGTTTAAAGGCAGCCCCCATTATGTAAATATTTTAAAACAAGGCAGTATAGAGGCAGTAAACCTGGCAAACAATCATACTTTTGACTATAAGGAGATAGGGTACAGCGAGACCCGGAAGTACCTGGGCAAAGGGGGAATAGGGTATTTCGGCTATTCACATAGCTATATAAAAACCGTAAAAGGAATAAAAGTCGGAATGGTAGGATTCAACCAGCTTGGCAGTATTGAGCAAGGGGTTGACTATGGTGCTCTGAAAAAAAATATTGAGGAAACTATCAGGAATGTGAAAAAAGAAAGCAATCTTGTAATTGCAAGTTTCCACTGGGGTAAGGAAAATAGTTATGATATTGATGAGACTCAAAGGGAATTAGCCCATTTTACAGTCGATTGCGGTGCTGATATGGTCATAGGGCATCATCCGCATGTCGTACAGGCAATTGAAAAATATAAAAATCGGTACATTGCGTTCAGCCTTGGCAATTTTTGTTTTGGAGGAAATTCTTCTCCCGAAGATTTTGATACATACATACTTCAGCAGAAATTCACTTTTAATAAGGAAAAAGAGATAAAAAATATTTCAGGGCCAATTGTCATTCCGTGTTCTATCTCTTCTGTATCAGGGGTTAATGATTACAGACCTGTATTGCTAAAAGGTCCGGATGCAGAAAGAATACTGGAAAAGATACAAAAAGGCTCAAATATTGATATTTTTCCTACAGAGAGAAAAAAAGAGTTTGTGATCCTGAATTCGTTCATAAAGGATATTGTTATTGATTTGGCGTATGCAAAACAAGATAACTTTACCGGAGAGAAAATATATAAGGATAATACTGCATATCTGAGGAGAGGTACGGCTGAGAAATTAAGAAAAGCGAGTGAGCTGCTCCGTGAAAAGGGTTATTTGATAAAAGTCTGGGATGCATACAGACCGCCGTCTTGCCAGAATTTTTTATGGAGTAAGGCAGTAAACAAAAGTTTTTTTGCTGCACCGGAGAAAGGGTCAAATCATTCCAGGGGGGCATCTGTCGATATTACGATAACTGATATGAAGGGTAATGAGGTTGATATGCCCAGTAAATTTGACGAAATGTCTGGGAAAGCTACCAGGGGTTACAAATATGCAACAGACAAGCAAAGAGAAAACTCCGTGATGCTTGAAAACATCATGGAAAAGTGCGGATTTATCCCCCTTTACCTCGAGTGGTGGCATTTTGATGATTCAGATTGCAGACAGTATGATTTGGTGGATAGTGTCAGGTGAAATTATTTTTGAATAATAAGCCGGAGTGTTTCATAGTTTATACAAACGTTTTTATTTGTATGGTGAGTCTGAATTGCCAAATATCATAAACTGTTTTCTTATAGCTTTTGGGGTCATAGTGGGAGCAAGTGCTTTTGCAGGTATAGCAGCTCTTATAAATGACCAGCCTCCAGTAAAAACTATGACCAACCTGGCAGCATCTATAAAGATCTGGGCTGTAGCAGTGGCTCTGGGCGGGACTTTCTCTTCCTTTGAAATAATTGATAAAAGCCTTTTCAGAGGTGAAATAAAATCCATGATGAAGCAGGCAATATATGTGCTGATGGCTATCCTGGGAGCAAATGCAGGCTGCAGATTTATTAAGCTGATGCAAAGGTGTGGGGAGATATGGGGGAAATAGACCGCAGAGCTTCTAAGGCTTTATTTTGCTTTGTTGCGGGAATACTGACGGGGGTAGTCGCGGGTGCTGCACTTGTAATCACACTGATAGGTTATAGAGTAGACAGCTACCATGAGAGAATCCGGAGTCTGGAAATTGTAATTTATGAAAAAGAGGTTTCTCTGAAAAAACTCAATGAGTCTGTAAATAAAAGAAAATACTTGCTTAAGGAAATAGAAATCATTCTCCTGTCTGAAGAAGGTGACGAAATTGATTTAAGGTTTCTCGAGAAGACAATAAAAGAGAAATATAGTAATTTGTTAGGTAAGGAAGTAAGAAGTATTGATATGGAAATGGTTACTGAAGTCATTGACCGGAGGCTTTTCCGGATAAATGAAAAACTCTTCAAGCTTAAAGTTAACAGGATACTCCTTTCTGAAGAGATGAAAATATGGGCACAGGTAGAAGTGTTGGAGTAACCATATACTTTGTTAAAAAATAGATAAATTTTAGCACTGACTATTGAAATAAGGAAGAAAAAGATGTAAAATGTAAACGGTTAAAGTGGTGTTAATTTTGGCTTTAGTACATAATCTTTCTATTCATTGAAAAAAATAACCGTATCAATATTTAGGTGCTTCCATGCATTTGTTGTGCACCATTAACCAGACATAAATGCTTTGCATGCTTAATCAAAATACTACATTATTAATTAAATACAGGAGAGTGAACAATATGAGTATGATGAACAAAAAGACGATTGAAGATATCGACGTAAAAGGCAAAAAAGTCATAGTAAGGGTAGATTTTAACGTTCCACTGGATGAAAACAGAAATATTACTGATGATAAAAGAATAGTTGGTGCATTGCCGACTATCAAATACCTTGTTGACAACGGAGCTAAAACCATATTGGTTTCCCATCTAGGAAGACCCAAAAACGGTTTTGAAGATAAATATAGTATGAAGCCTACAGCAGTAAGATTAAGCGAATTACTTGGCAAAGAAGTTATCATGGCTAAAGACGTTATTGGAGAGGATGCGAAAGCAAAAGCGGCTGCTCTTGAATCAGGCGAAGTACTTATGCTTGAAAATGTAAGGTTCCATAAGGAAGAAGAAAAGAATGATGCGGCTTTTGCAAAAGAGCTTGCTTCGTTAGCCGAGATTTTCGTAAATGATGCATTTGGTACTGCTCACAGGGCGCATGCTTCAACTGCAGGCCTGGCAGATTATCTACCGGCAGTATGCGGATTTTTGATTCAGAAAGAACTTCAATTTATGGGAAAAGCTCTTGCAAATCCTGCAAGACCTTTTGTTGCAATACTTGGTGGAGCTAAGGTTTCCGACAAAATTGCAGTAATAGAAAATCTTATAGATAAAGTTGATACTCTTATAATCGGTGGTGGTATGGCTTACACTTTCCTTAAGGCAAAGGGGTATAGGATAGGTAACTCAATTTGTGAAAATGATAAATTGGATCTCGCTAAGAGCCTGATGGAAAAGGCTGAGAAGAAGGGTGTCAATTTGATGCTTCCTATCGGAAGTATTGTTGGTAAAGAGTTTAAAAATGATACAGAGCATAAATATGTTCCTTCCGATGATATGCCGGACGAATGGATGGGTATGGATATCGGATCACTGACAATCGAGAAGTTTTCCAAAGAAATAAAGAAGGCTCAGACAATAGTTTGGAACGGACCTATGGGAGTATTTGAATTCCCTAACTTTGCGACAGGAACAAAGGAGGTAGCAAGAGCGGTTGCAGAATCAGGTGCTATATCCATAGTTGGTGGCGGAGATTCAGCTGCTGCTGTTGAACAGTTAGGTTATGCAGATAAGATAACACATATATCGACAGGGGGTGGAGCTTCACTGGAGTTCCTTGAAGGTAAGGAATTGCCAGGTATAGCGGTATTGATGGATAAAAACAACAGAAAGAAAATAGCTGCAGGAAACTGGAAAATGAACAAAACAGTAAAAGAAGCTGTTGAGTTTGTAGAAGCTTTGAAAGCAAGAGTTGCAGATGCTGATGCGGAAGTAGTTGTAGGTGTTCCTGCTGTTTGCATACCTGATGTTAAGAAAGCTGTACAAGAGTCAAACATAAAGGTAGCTGCTCAGAACATGCACTGGGAAGAAAAAGGAGCATTTACCGGAGAAATATCCGGCCCGATGCTTGCTGAACTCGGTGTTGATTATGTAATAATCGGGCACTCTGAAAGAAGGCAGTATTTCGGAGAAACAGATGAAACCGTGAATAAAAGGGCTTTAGCTGTATTCAAATACGGAATGACACCTATAGTTTGTGTTGGGGAATCACTTGCACAGAGAGAACAGGGAGTAACTGCGGACCTTGTAAGATACCAGGTTAAGATTGCTTTGCAAGGAATGAGTGCTGAACAGGTTAAGAATGTTGTTATAGCTTATGAACCAATCTGGGCTATAGGAACAGGTAAAACTGCTACAAATGAGCAGGCAAATGAAGTTTGTGCGATAATCAGGGAAACTGTAAAAGGGTTGTATGGTGCAGAAGTTTCTGATGCAACAAGAATTCAGTATGGTGGAAGTGTAACTGCTGCTAATGCAGGAGAACTCTTTAATATGTCCGATATAGACGGTGGTCTTGTTGGCGGAGCAAGCTTAAAGCTTGATGATTTTGAGAAGATAGCTAAATATAATAAATAATTGATAAATTAGTTGTTTTGCGCCTATAAGAAATTTTCTCTGCAAACCCTCCGGTTTTGAGCTGGGGGGTTTGTCAATTTATAATGGGCACCATGTGTGGGTATAAGAAAGTGGGGAGAAAGAGTGGCAGTTAACACTTCAATTAGTTTAAGGAACAAAATCATATATTGCGTATATACTCGGAACTATAAAGGGAATGGCACTTTTAGGGATGTGGAAAGCGATCTGGATAGAATCAGGGACTTGGGTGTGGACATAGTATGGTTTCTGCCTGTTCATCCTATTGGACAGGTAAATAGGAAAGGAAATCTCGGAAGTCCTTATTCCATAGAGGATCACAGGGAAATAAACCCTGAATACGGAACAATAGAGGATTTTAAGAAATTGTTAGATGGTATACACAGCAAGGGGATGATGGTAATGATGGATATACCATTCTACTATACATCATACAAATCCAAGCTGTATAAGGCTCACCCGGAGTGGTTCTATAGAAAACCGGATGGCAGTTTGGGAAGTAAAATTGATCACTGTGATGATGTTATTGAACCTGATTACTCAAACCGGGAGCTTTGGGACTATCAGATAGAGACATTGAAATACTGGGCAGAGTTTGGAATTGATGGCTTCAGGTGTGATTTGGCACAGCTTGTACCTCTTGAGTTCTGGCAGAAGGCACGGGAAGAAGTTGAAAAGGTAAAAAAAGGTATAATCTGGCTTTCAGACAGCATTAGTCCGGATTTTATGATGTATATGCGTAATAATGGATTTTCTGCCAGTTCAGATTGTGAAATGTTTCAGGTGTTTGACATAACCTATGATTACGATGTAGATTTTGCCTTTCGTCCATTCCTAAGAGGTGAATCAAGCCTGGATTCATATATAGAAAGATTACGCTGCCAGGAAATAATCAATCCATCTAACTATGTAAAACTGAGGTTTTTGGAAAATCATGATCAGGAAAGGGCTAAAATGCTATTCCCTGTAAAAGAGGATCTGATTATGTGGACGGCATTTCTGTATTTCCAGAAGGGTGCTGTGCTGTTGTATGCCGGTCAGGAAGCAATGGATGAAAAGACACCAAACTTGTTTGACAAGGACAGGGTCAACTGGAATGGCATGACAGGAGAATTTAGCTCATATATCAAACTTTTAGGGGCTATCAAAAAAGATCCCTTATTTGCATCAGGCAGATATATGATTAATGACACATCCAAACGCGGAGTCGTAGCAGCATCATATAAGGGCGATACCAAAAAACTCATAGGAGTATTCAATATAGAAAGGAAAGAAGGATTTATTGAAGTAGATTGCAGGGATGGGATTTATAAAAATATGATCGATGGTGAGGATTTGGCTATAAATCAGGGAAAATTGAGACTGAACACAAAGCCTGTAATTTTTGAAGTTAAGATATAGAACCGCCTTATAGGAACATTGAGAAATAATTAACACAATAAGTTTTCAAAACAAATATTGTGGTATATAATAATGGAGATTATATATATGTAAATTATAGCTTATGTATATTTGAATAATTTGCATTTACATATTGAAAAGTAGTAATAGTTATAGATGAAATGGAGAGTGGATTTATGAAAGGTGATAAATTAGTTGCTTTAATAATCCTGGATGGTTTTGGAATAAACCCAAAAGAACAGGGCAATGCCATAAAAGCTGCAAATAAGCCAAATCTTGACAGACTTTTCGCTGAATACCCAAACACTGTCATACATACAAGTGGTATGGATGTAGGCCTTCCAAGAGGACAAATGGGAAATTCTGAAGTAGGGCATACCAATATCGGTGCAGGAAGGATTGTTTATCAGGAGCTTACCAGGATAACAAAGTCAATCGAGGATGGAGATTTTTTTGATAAGAATGAATTTCTGAGTGCTGTTGAAAACTGTAAAAAGAACAATTCTAAATTGCACTTGTTCGGATTACTGTCAGATGGGGGAGTTCACAGCCATAACACACATCTTTACGCTCTGATTGAACTTGCAAAAAAACAGGGTCTGAAGGATGTATATGTTCACTGCTTCTTTGATGGTAGGGATGTACCACCTGACAGTGCAAAAGGTTATGTTGAAGAGTTGGAAGCTAAGTTGAAGGAAATCGGTACAGGTAAAATAGCATCGATCATGGGAAGATATTTCTCCATGGACAGAGATAACCGCTGGGACAGGGTAAAACAAGCATATGATGTTATGGTGCTTGGACAGGGGCTTACATCTGAGAGTGCAGGTAAAGCTGTCGCTGATTCTTACGCAGCTGAAATATATGACGAATTTGTTAAACCTACAGCTATCGTAGAAAACGGTAAGCCTGTAGCTACTATAGATAAAAATGATTCTGTCATTTTCTTTAATTTCAGACCAGACAGAGCCAGGGAAATAACAAGAACCTTTGTAGATCCTGACTTTAGCGGTTTTGAAAGAGCGAAGGGATTTTTCCCGCTTTATTATGTATGTATGACTCAGTATGATAAAACAATGCCTAATGTTGTTGTTGCTTTTAAGCCTGACAGTCTTGCAAATACATTTGGAGAATACATCAGCAAGCAGGGGTACAAGCAGTTGAGGATAGCGGAAACTGAAAAGTACGCACATGTCACTTTCTTCTTCAACGGGGGTGTTGAGACCGTGTATGAGGGAGAAGACAGGGCCTTGATTCCGTCTCCTAAGGTTGCAACTTATGATCTGAAGCCGGAAATGAGTGCTTATGAAGTTGCGGAGGAAGCTCTGGAAAGGATTAATTCCAAAAAGTATGATGTTATTGTACTGAATTTTGCAAACTGTGATATGGTAGGGCATACAGGTGTTTTTGACGCTGCTAAGGTTGCTGTTGAGACTATAGATGTTTGTCTTGGTAAAATAATCGATGCCATAGAGGCTCAAGGCGGGATAGCATTGATCACTGCCGACCATGGAAATGCCGAACAGATGCTGGATTATGAGACAGGAGGTCCTTTTACCGCTCATACTACCTACACAGTTCCATTGATTGGAGTGGGACTCGGAAATATGAAACTAAAAGAAGGAAAACTTGCCGACCTTGCTCCTACAATACTTGATTTGATGGGACTTAAGAAGCCTGAAGAGATGACAGGGACTTCACTTATAGAAAAATAACAAAAAAACAGGGCGGCTATGTCGCCCTGTTTTTATCACTTTCCTTATACTCGAAAGGGGTCATTCCGGTTATTTTCTTAAACAGTTTACTGAAATATTTCGGATCGGAGTAACCGATCTTACTGCTTATTTCATATATGTTCATATCGGTAGACTGTAAGAGCCTTTTTGCATTTTCTATCCTTACATTGGTTTTGTAGTCTACAAAACTCATTCCCAAATCTTTTTTAAACAGTTCACTGAAATATGTCGGATTCAGATGGATATACTTTGCTACCTGTTCAAGACTTATGTCATTATTATAATTCTGGTCTATGATTCTTTTGGCATTTTCTACAGGGTTTAAATTGGTTTCAGGATTCCTAACACTGTAATGATTGCATATGTTTTGCAGCAGTTCTACCATGTAGGCTTCCAAATCAGCCATAAACACAGTATTCCTGATTTTTTCATACGGATGCAGGTTTGAAAAAGAAGAAACGTACTCTATAAAGGACATTTGCATATTTAGCTTGGTTATTATTGTTTGAATAAAGTTCCAGAAAAATTCCTTTATAGTATCAGGCTTAAAATATTGTCTGGATCTAAAGTGGGTTACGGCACTTTCCACACACTGCTGAGCTGCTTCAATGTTTAGAAATTTTATTCCGAAAACTACTCTGTCCATATTCTCCTCTGAAATATAAAAACTGGTATTTTCTATAATGCTGTTTTGGCTATGATATATTGTTTTACCATACCCTTCCCAGAATCTTAATGCAAGGGTATCACATGCCTGGGCGTAAAGCTCGGGCAATTTTGTGATCTGAGCAGGACCACTTACACCTATGGACAATGTGCTTTCAAAGGCCTTATTGAAAAGTGCGCAGCAAAGTTCAAAGGCTTTATTTAAGATAAAACTGTCATAGCTTGCCGGATGGTTGATTATGGCAATTATTTCGTTATCTGCAGATGGTTTTGTGAAGGTAACACCCCTAAGATATTTTCTTACTACGCGCCTTATTATTGCCCTGAATCTAATAGTGCAACTATTATTTCTTATAACTGTGAGATCATCGGGAGAAAAGACTGCAACTGTATAAAACGGAAGATCAAACCTGATTCCACACTTGAGAAGCGTTCCCTGCATGGCATCAGCTGTCAGCAGGCTGGGAACAATCAGCTGGTTTAGTACATTATCATACATTAGGGGAATAGTAGCCCTATACTGATCTTTCAGCATTTTATGTTCTTCCTTATGCCTGCTCTCATCTCTTATGGTGTCTATCACTTTTTGAAGTACCTGGGTAATTTCTGACTGATTCACCGGTTTCAGTACATAATCGGATACTCCGAATTTAATGGCGGCTTTTGTGTATTCAAAGTCACTATGTCCACTTATTATTATTATTTTTATGTACGGATAAACCTGTCTGAGTTCTTGAATTAATTCAAGCCCAGTAAGTCCGGGCATCCTGATATCTGTTATGAGAATATCAGGTTCATATTTTTTGCACATGTCCAGTGCTTCGATACCGTTTGAAGCTTCTCCCACAAGATGAAGCCCAAGCTGTTGGAAGGGTATCACACTTGTTATAGTCATCCTTACCCATTTCTCGTCATCTGCTATGAGAACTTTCATTTTACCGGTTTCCCCTTTCAATCTCCATTTATGCTGATAGAAATGATAACTTTGTTTTAGTGAGGTTTGTTTGTAAGTAAGTATCAAGTTTGTTGTATCAATTATGTTCCAGGGTAAAACTCATTGTTCAATTATGGAGTACTATGTTATATAGTAAAGGAAAACAATTTCCAGAAGCTGTTTTCTGACCTGTAAGACATTGTTTTTCCTATTTATCTCAGCTAATATAAAGGGTTTATCTTTGTTATGTTTTCTGTTATAGAGGGCAGAATTATCTCAACACATGCTCCGGATTGGCATTCCTTATAAGTAATGCCATATTGGCTGCCAAAGTATAGCTTTATTCTGGAATTAACGTTTTGGGCGCCTATCCCTGTTCCTTTGGCTGAAGTAATATGACCGTTTTCTGAGTTTTGTGCACTTAAAATATTCTGCTCGGAATACTGACATTCAGAGAGCGTCCTGTTTAGCTCGCGTACCTTCTCGGGGGTTATACCCATACCATCGTCAGAGATCTCTATCCTGATAGTATTTTCCAGACTGAGTATACTGATTTTTATCCTGCCTTTTCCAAGTTTCAGTTCCAGCCCATGCTTTATTGAGTTTTCTACAATCGGCTGAAGTGTCAGTTTTAATATTTTATGATCATATAACTTTTCAGGTATATTATATGATAAAATAAATTTGTTGTCATGCCGGAAGTTTTGTATGGCAATATACTCTTCAATATTCTGAATTTCACTTCTCACAGATACCAGCAAATCGCTGCTTATACTGTATCTGAAGAGTGAAGACAGGCACCTGGACATCTCAGCTATGCCGGGTATACCGTGGAAAAGTGCTGCACCTCTTATTGACTCTAAGGTGTTATATAAAAAATGGGGATTTATCTGGCTTTGAAGGGATTTTAACTGTGTTTCCTTCTGTTCGAGCCTGCTGCTGTATACCTTATGTATAAGACTCTGAATATCTGACAAGTTATGGGCATCCTGATTTCTTGCAGGCTCATTCTCTTTTGTTGATGAATTTGAAGCGGAGCTGTAACTGTTTCTGCTGTATGAGTATACTGCCGTAGAAAGCTCATTTATGGGATTAAGGAAAATCATTTTTATAATAAATGAAAATGCATAAATTACTATAAAGCACAAGACCAGTAATAAAACCAGATAATTTTTCATAAAAAAGGTATATTTTAATGACTCATCTATAGGAATTACACTGATTACTTTCCAATGGTATATGGGTATAGAGCGGTTACTGATATGTACGTTCTTTCCATCTATCTTGTCTGTAAGGAAACCCTCAGGCCTTTTTGCGACATTTCTTACAAGAAATTCATCAAGCTCTGTAGTTAATAAGGGAAGATTGCTGCTGAACATTATATTGTTTGATTCATCAACCATATAGATTTCACTTCCGGAAAAATTGCTGCTCCTTATAACGTTAACTGCAGAAGCAATGCTTTCATACTCAATATCTACCAGAAATATGCAGGAAGGCAGATTTTCATTAGTTTCATCTTTTATGGATTTGACAAAGGATGTTACGTAAGTATAGCTTCCATCTTCGTAGAAGCGCATGTTTGTTCCAATAAGTTTGTGTTCGTCTGTAGCCTGGCTGGCAGCTTTAATCCAGTTATCCCAAGTGGTAGGGCCCAATACGGTCTTGCTTACGTGTTTACTGTAAAGGGTATACAGTTCATTATTATAAATAATATATATGTTTTCTACAGGTACTTGGGTGTTTTTTGAAATGTTCAATTTCCTGTCAAGCTGTTCTTTAAAAGCTTCCAGATCAGAGTGTGAGAGAGGTCTCGAGGAACGCGAAAGAATATTTTGCCTGAAGAAGTCAGAATTTTCAATATTGTCCAATATTGTTCTGCTATATATGCCCATGTTATCAAGGATAAAGCTTATGGCAGAACTGACCTGAGTTATATTTTCGTTTGCTATGGTAGAGATATTTTCTTGCATGTCTTTTTTATAATTATCATAGGTCAATGCTCCGAATATACCAAAAGGCATAAGTACTACAAGTGTAAAGGTTAACATGAAGTATGCCCGGAGTTTAAGGTAAAGACGGCTGCTGCTGTTCTGCATTAATTTTTTCCGATACCCGAATAAATTTAATAACCTCATAAAGTTACATCCCCTAAGAGTTTATAGATAATATGAAAATTTCTGCGTCATATAGATTATTAGTATTAAGTCATATTTATATAAGGAAAGTAATTTTTTATCACAGTATTATTATTCTATTTAATAATCATCGAAAAAGCAATCTAAGATTTGTCTTTTACCCCCTATACACAGTTTTCCTACCATATTATTTACCTTTTAGACTTTTTGCACAGGGATAAGTATCTTCAAAGGAAGATATCCGTCTGAAGCTGAGGGGGAATTAGCACCAAGAAATTCGATCGAATAGGGTTTGCAAAAAGAGTATGGGGAAAGGGGTATCCATGTCTGAAATATATACTCATATGTAAATTCGATATTTCCGGAAACATGGTTGAATTCAATGCAGCTGAGGGCAGGGATGGTTTTCCCGATGGAATTATCGGGTATGTTTTCCAATGAATGGACTTGAGAGAATGCTATTTTGAGGATATCTTTACCACATGTATGAGGTTCATGTGCTATTATGTGAGAATGCCTGCCTGAAGGGTGCAGGCGAGCTTTCTTTCCACTTAACTCTTTGATTTCTCCAACCAGATTTAGCTGCTTTATTTCAACTAAGGAAGGTGTAAAAAAATTATTCGTGTTGATATGGATCAGGTATTCAATGTTTGAAGGTGATTTTATAGCTGTTTTACAGATATGATGATCAGTCTTATATTTATTCGGAGTAAGGCCAAACATTCTCTTAAACGCTCTGGAAAATGTTTCAAGGTTATTAAACTGGTACTCAAATGCGATATCGGTAATCTTTTCATCATTCTGGCGAATAATTTTTGCTGCTTCGGACAACCTCCTGCGGATAATATAATCATATGGGTTATGACCTGTAAATGCATTGAAAACCCTGGAAAAGTAAAATATGGAGTATCCTATACTTTTTGCCGCATCCATGACAGTGATAGGCTCTTTTAAATTTTTCTCAATAAAACATATAGAGTTGTATATTTCGTTTATAGCAGCCATAAGCTCCATTCCAATTAATCATATATTCTTTTCTCTTACAGGGATATATACATCCATTTCGGAGGATTCGACGGAGTCTATACCCTTGAACCGCTTATCATAACAAAGAACCGAGAAATTATATGATACCTCATATTCTTTTCCAAGCCAGGTGTTGAGTATTTCCCCCCCCCAGTCGGATGTGATTTCCTCGCCCTTCAGTGTAAATACAGCATACCTTGTAGGCGGCAGCTGTCTTGCAACACATTCTATGGGGATGTCCTCCAGTCTGCTCACAATAACACCGGCAAACACATCAAAAAGGCCGGTTTCTATAGTCTGTTGGGTTATGAAGTGTATTTCAAAGGTGCAATCCTGAAAGCGGACATTTTTTATCAGTCCGGAGTTTGTACTATAATACTTGTAAAACCGTTTCCACAATTCACCGATTTGATTTTCTTCGCTCCATGCTGAAGCTTTTTCAAAGGGATCGCCGAAGAAATTCATACCTATAAGAAAGAAAGTTTCTACTTCGGTTATTCTTATAAATTCCATATATATCACCTTTCAGATGCAGCATTCATCAATTTAGCCGGTCGGCTCAGATAAAACCATGTTTTATCAAAGCTTCGTAGGCGTACTCCAGGTCACCATATAAGCAGTTTTTACCAAACTAACATGACGAGATGAATTAATTATATAATATGCGCTACCAATAGGCGAGAGCAAATTTCATCAAATCACTACCTCAAATTGCCTTAATAGGTACTGTAATCAAGCAATAATAGTCAAGAAGTTTTTTTATGCCAATGGTAAAATTTTAACATAAAAAATTATTTGATAAGGATGGGGTTTAAGATGAGTGAAGAAATCAGAATATCACCAATCGGGTTTGTTAAAGTTATAAATAACCGGCAAATGCTGGTTATAAACAAGGAATTCATAGAGGCTATGGACGGTCTGGATGGTTTTAGCCATATAAATGTACTTTGGTGGTGCAACTTGTTTGATAATAGTGAATACCGAAATATTTTGACATCAGAGCAGCCATATAAAAACGCACCTGAAAAACTTGGTATCTTCGCAACAAGGGCACCAATCAGACCAAATCCGGTAGCATTAACAACAGTGTCACTAATCGGGATAGATAAAAAAACAGGTGAAATACATGTAGACTATATTGATGCTGAAGAGGGTACTCCGATAATAGATATTAAACCATACTACCCTTGTTCAGATAGAGTCAAAAACGTAACTACGCCTGAATGGAGCTCCGGTTGGCCGGCATGGAGAGAGGATTCTGCTCACTTTGACTGGAGTTCGGTCTTTATTAATGCCAGATAAAGTGAATTACTTCCCCAAGGAAATAAGGAGTAAATATCCCTGGGGAAGTAGTTTTACAATGTTCCTTCTCCCGGATGCCAGTCAATAGGACACAAACCACCGGATTGCAGGGCTTGAAGAACTCTTAGCGTTTCATCAACACTTCTTCCTACATTTAAGTCATGTACGACAGAATATCTTACATATCCTTTAGGATCTAAAATAAATAATCCCCTAAGTGCAATTCCTTCTTCGTCAATTAATATGCCGTAGCTGCGCGTGACAGATTTGGTCATGTCAGAAGCCAGCGGATAATTAATCTTACCGAGTCCACCATTTTCTATTTCAGTATTGATCCATGCCTTATGTGAGAACTTGCTGTCAACACTTACCCCAAGAACCTCCGCATTAAACTTTTTGAATTCATCAATTCTTTTGCTGATTCCTGAGATTTCTGTAGGACATACAAATGTAAAATCAAGGGGGTAAAAGAAGAGTACAAGCCATTTATCTCTATAGCCGGATGAGGTAACTTCTATAAAGTCCTCTCCGTTACCGCTTACAGCTTCCATCTTGAAATCCGGCGCAATTTTGCCTACAAGTCTTTCCATGCTTATCTCCATTCCTTTCAGATTTTTTTGTTCCATATTTAAATCTGATCCAAAGAGCAGTTATTGGGGCAGACACTCTGCTCAGCTAAACTTATTATTCCCCAAAGCTGCGGTAATAATCTCAATAGAAAGTTTTAAATCTGAAAATCTGGTTAAAATAATGCTAAGCTTATATATTGATAAAAAAATATCAAAAAATATTTACAATTTATAAGACATGCGATATTCTATTAATGTTAAATTTTACGCATTGGAGGGAAATATTACTATGAAACAATACCTGGAAATTGAAAGCGTATTCGCTAGAGAAATATTGGATTCAAGAGGAAATCCTACTGTTGAGGTAGAAGTTATAGTTGAAGGCGGTTTTGTTGGAAGGGCAGCAGTTCCGTCAGGAGCTTCAACAGGAGCTTTTGAAGCTGTTGAATTAAGAGATGGAGATAAAGGCAGATACCTTGGAAAAGGTGTTGAGAAAGCTGTAGATAACGTTAACAATATCATAGCTCCTGAAGTAGAAGGAATGAATGTATTTGATCAGGTTGCTATAGATAGATTGATGATAGCTCTTGACGGTACACCTAACAAATCAAAATTAGGAGCAAATGCTATCCTTGGCGTATCACTTGCAGTTGCTAAAGCTGCAGCTGAAGCTATCGGATTAAGCCTTTACCAGTACATAGGCGGTGTAAATGCCAAGAACTTACCTGTCCCTATGATGAACATTATAAATGGTGGCAAACACGCAGACAATAGCGTTAATATACAGGAATTCATGATCATGCCAGTGGGAGCAACGAGCTTCAAACAAGCTCTTCAGTGGTGTGCGGAAGTATTCCACAACCTCAAAAAGGTATTAAGCGCAAAAGGTTACAGTACGGCAGTTGGTGATGAAGGTGGTTTCGCTCCAAACCTGAAAGCTGACGAAGAAGCTATACAGGTAATAATCGAAGCTGTAGAAAAAGCCGGCTATAAACCTGGTTCTGATTTCAGAATTGCTATAGATGCTGCAGCTACAGAAATGTACGAAGCTGCAAAAGAAAAGGGTCAGGAAGGAAAGTATTACTTCTGGAAATCTGATATAATGAAGACTAAGGAAGAAATGGTTAACTTCTGGGCAGAGCTGGCAGAAAAATATCCAATAATTTCACTTGAAGACGGTGTATCAGAAGAGGACTGGGAAGCATGGAAAATGCTCACTGATAAACTTGGCGACAAGATACAGCTTGTTGGAGATGATCTTTTTGTTACAAACACTGAAAGGCTTAAAAGAGGTATTGACATGGGAGTTGCAAATTCAATTCTCATCAAAGTTAATCAGATCGGTAGCTTGACAGAAACTCTCGAAGCTATTGAAATGGCTAACAGAGCTGGCTATACTGCTGTTACTTCTCACAGGTCAGGTGAAACTGAAGATGCTACAATAGCTGACATAGCTGTAGCTACAAACTCAGGACAGATTAAGACTGGAGCACCTTCAAGAACAGACCGTGTTGCTAAATACAACCAATTGTTAAGAATTGAAGAAGAACTTGGTGAAGTTGCAGAATATCCAGGTTTGGCTGCTTGGTTCAACCTCAAGAACAAATAATTAATGTAGCTCTGTAAATAATCAAACAAGCCATATTTATAAATGTGGCTTGTTTTTTATATAGCAATATGTTAGAATGATACTTGTCAATTTTTTAGGAGGTGTTCTCTTTGAGCGTAGTTGGTTACATTTTTACTGCAATACACATAATCTTCTGTTTATCAATAATAGTAATAGTACTTTTGCAGTCAGGAAAAACAGCTGGTATATCCGGCGCAATTTCCGGCGGTGCAGAAACATTTTTCGGTAAGAACAAGGGTAGGACAATAGATGCATTGCTCAGTAAATATACAGCGGTTGCAGCTATAGCCTTTCTTATTACTTCAATACTGGTATACGCCTTAGCAAGCAAATTGATATAATAGTATATAAATCAAAGGTTGTGCATAAATGCACAACCTTTTTTGTTTCCTTTTTTATCACCACCCAAAAAAAAGACACCAAACACCAGAAGTTTGTACACTTTACCTGATTCCAAAGGAGATATATGATTAGAATGAAAAAAATCATCTGCTGGTAAATGTATTAAGGAGTATGAATATGGTGTTAGAAACTATAGGGAAACAGATATATATCGGGCTGAAAATTCCTTTGTGGCAAAACCTTGAGGAAAAATTCCTGCATAAACGTGTGATTGACAGGTTTAGGCTGGTTCTTATAGAAAAGGGGTCAGGAATACTTAAGGTTGGGGGAAACAGGGTTTTATTCAATGCACCGATGGTTTTCTGCATAAGTGAAAATGAAGAGGTTATACTGGAAAAAAGCATACAGCTTAAGGCAAGCTCTGTCTATTTTAGCCCAGAGGCCGTAAATAGTGCACTGACTTTCGAAAACATAAGGAGTGACAGCGCTGGAATATCAGAAATAGAGCGTAATGACTGTATACTTTTTGAACCGTTTCATATCAGACATAACGGTTATCATGGGCAGTTGCAATTAACACCTTCTACATTTAGCAGAATAATACAGTTGCTCGGTTTTATAGGGAAAGAGCTTGGAGAGCAGAAGAATTATTATTGGCCGTGCCGCAGCAGATCTTTTTTCATTGAACTTTTGTTTATAGCTAAAAGCATATTTTTAATTTCACAGACAGATAATAGTGTGGTATTAGATGAAAAATCCGAAGTTTGCTTGAACCAGATAGCATTATATCTGAATTCGAATTATGAAAAAAAGATTACTGTGCCGGATTTATCCAAAGCATTCAATATTAATAAGATTATACTGAATGAAAATTTCAAAGAGCGATTCGGGATGCCGGTTATTCCTTACCTAGTAAAATTGCGTATCTGTCTTGCAACTATGCTGCTGAGAAATACAATGATTCCTATATCGGAGATAATGGAAAGGACAGGGTTTAATGACCTGGCCAATTTTACGAGAATATTCCATAAAGAAGAGGGGTTATCTCCTGGTGAATACAGAGAGAAGAACTGCTGGCTGCTAAAATGATACTGGGGTTAATGCAGAGCTATCTCCTATTTGTAGGAAAAAGCGTAATCCAGGCAGATAACTTAAGCCGAATACTTGAAAGTGTATCCGGCCATATAGGTATAATGCTTGGTGGTACATAATAACTTAGTTATTCGAGCTTATTAGTTAAATCCACGTACCAGGTAGTCTTGATAATGTCGGTAGTTTTTTGTGTTGAGCCATTCAGATCCAGGTTTTTTAGATGTATGCCGTATAACCTGCTATTAAAGGCACTATAGAAATAAATACTGCGGTTGGTATGATCCCTGATAACTCCCCACTGCGTCCAATCGAACTTGGATTTAGAAGTGCTCATATTGAGTGTACCGCAAGGTACTGCGAGGGTTTGCAGTATTTGTAGGGCTAATCCAACACTTTCCTGGGTATTCTTTGGTTGAAAAGTACTGTGCCGCAGAAGTTCTGCCCGAATGAAACGGGAGGCAGATGTTGGATCGCCGGGACTTCCGAGCTGGCCGCTGCCGAAAAGCTCTACATCCGGACAAGGCTTAGGGTTATTTCTGAGGCTTAAGTTTTCGTAATTATATAGATTGGTAAGATGCCAATCAAATGGTGGATCATTAGTTAACACACCTATATTATTAGTATAAGTCTTCATCTCTCCGTCAATAAATTCCACAATCAAGTGGTTTCCTGAGGCATCGCTGATAATAAAGTGCAGCGGGGCTTCGGAAGAGGTTTGAGTTTGAGTTGGGTCGATTATCGTTAGTTTAGTAAGCGCTGCTTTTACTTCATCAACACTCCTGAAATTTCCTAATACAAAGCTTACAAACCTTGCATTGCAAAGTATAGGAGTGCCTGGCGTGGGATTTGGGTACTTACTGCACTGCAACCATAAGGAAGCAGCAGAAAGTCCTGCTTCGTTCAAACCATCGGAAGAACATAATATGGGAACCCCAGGCCGACCATGCACCATACTGACAAATGCGTATTTGTTCTTCCATTGGATTTCTCCAGGCAGTGCGGCTGCAGGAAACGACTGGCCACGAGGTGTAAAGTAGATTTTTGTTAGAAGTTCTTCAACAAAATCCATCGTTCGTGCTGAAATCATAGGAGCATCCTTTGAATTTCTCTGAAATGATATATTAGTACACATGTTTTTTCTCCTCACAGCTTATTCTATAAAGTATTCCCTGTTTACAGAATATGCACTTAAGTTTTTCTTTGTGTCTTCCGGAGTAAACAAAATCGTTATCAATAAAGGGGCTAAAAAACCATATGCCGTTGTGTCTGTGTCATGCATAGTGTTTTTGATGTTATGCAGGATTTTTTTAAAATTACATAGAATGTAATTCATATAAAGGAAATAATAAATGAATTAATATATACAGGAGATGAGTTTTATGGAGAGGATAGAGGCTCTTAAAGAATTGAAAAGCAGGCTTACCAACAATAATCTTATCAAGCATTCACTTGCCGTTGAGGCAATCATGAGGGAGTTGGCTTCATATTTTAGGGAGGATGGGGAGAAGTGGGGACTGGCAGGATTGATGCATGATATAGATTATGACAATACTGCTGCAGAGCCTTCCAAACATAGTATCTTGGGAGCTGAAATCCTTGAAGAGCTTGGTGTGGATGAGGCCATAGTCTATGCTGTCAGAGCGCACAACAATTATCATGGAATCGAAAGAAAGAGGAAGATGGATAAGGCACTATATGCAGCTGATCCCGTTTCAGGTCTGATAACTGCTGCGGCACTGATACTTCCTTCGAAAAAACTTGATGATGTGGATGTGAATTTCATAATGAAGAGGTTTAGTGAAAAAGGTTTTGCGAAAGGTGCAAACAGAGAACAGATCACATCCTGTAAGGAACTTGGACTAGATTTGGAACAGTTTATAGGCATTTCACTGGAGGCTATGAAAAAAATATCATCAGAGCTTGGATTATAGCCGGATAGCTCTGGCTCAGCTAACAGAAAATATTCCACCTTATTACCGAAGAATACCTACTGTGAAATTATAATGCAATGTAATAGTATGTAGTTGTAAATACTTATTAAGTCAGTTTCCTATGAGCACAGATGTTTGTAGGCATTATTTTACAGGAGGAATTCAGTTTATGAAGGTACGGAGAATAATTGTATTATCACTGATTATTTCAGTGCTGTGCGTATTTACAGCAGGTTGTACGGATAAAAAGGCAGAGGAGAAAAATGGCAGTGTGAAACAAACAGTTACACTGGAGAGCAATGAAACTACGGATAAGGATAATACTGGTGGAGCTGAAGAAAAAAGTACTGCAAAAATGCCCATAACAAAAAACGATTCGGGAAAAACCTTGATACAGCGAGTGTCAACAGATAAAACCTATAGCAATACATTTATGATTACTTCAAAAAGTGGAACAGTAGTTATAGCGGATCCATATACAATGCCTGACGGTATAATTAAAAGTGTCGATACCATATGCAGCACACATACCCATTACGATCATGTGGATGCGATCTTTTCGGACCAGTTTAATTGCAAAAAATCCCTCGGTAAAGCAGAGAATTTCAAAGTAAAAGATATAAGTATAACCTCTATTGCATCATCACATGATGATCTTGAGATTTCACCTGAAAATCCTACCAATGTAATTTATATCTTCGAAGTGGATGGATTAAGGATTGCACACATGGGTGATATAGGGCAGGAATCTCTGACTGATGAACAAATAAAGCAGCTGGGGAAAATAGATATAGCATTTATGCAGTTTGAAAACAGTTATTCAAACATGTCGCTGGAAAATGAAAAAGGATTGAAACTGATAGAACAGCTAAAGCCTCAGATAATTATTCCTACTCATAGTTCAGCCGATGCAACAAAAAAGATAGGTGAAATCGCAGGAAAACTTGAGACTGTAGAGAATATTTTTGAAGTTAGTAAGGATGATTTGAAAGATTCGGGAAGAAAGGTAATTGATCTGATAAATACACTGTATTAATCATTTGATTATGTGAAGCAAATATACAAAATGTTAGAAAAAACCTCTTTAAAATGCTCGAAATTTAGTTAATGGCATTTTTAGAGGTTTTTGTTTTTGAGTATATGCTAATTATGATATAATCTTTAGGATATCTATATTTGTTTTTATTTTATGTAAATTATTAAACTAAATATATGGTTAAGATTTCATAAATTGAGAATAATAATTCTTATAGCATTCTGGGAGGAGAAAACCGTATAAATACGGTTGGTGAAATTTATGAAGGAAGAAAGAAAAGAACGTATACTGGCTTTTATGCGAGAGGATGCTTACAAGCCTCTGCTTTTTAAAGAACTCGCCATGGTACTGGATGTTCCGAAAACTGACATGGACGAATTTGGGAGTATAGTTGAAGAGCTTGAGAATGAAGGAAAAATATTCAAGACACATCGGGATAGGTATGGAATACCTGAAAGGATGAGTCTTGTTGTAGGGCGTATACAGGGAAATGAGCGTGGTTATGGATTTGTCCTACCCGAAGATGAAAAACTGGGCGATGTATTTATTGCTGCCGATGCTTTAAATGGTGCTATGCACAATGATAGGGTAATAGCCAGAATAAATAAGAAGCTGGCAACTGATAAAAGGGCTGAAGGTGAAGTTATCAGAATACTGAAAAGAGCTAATGATACTATCGTCGGAACATTTGAAAGCAGTAAATATTTCGGCTTTGTAGTACCGGATAACAAAAGGATTTCAAGTGATATTTTCATTCCCAAAGATGAATTTAACAAAGCCAAACCCGGGCAAAAAGTTATTGCCGAAATCGTTAAGTGGCCAGAAAAACGGAGAAATGCCGAAGGCAGAATAGTTGAGATTATCGGTGATAAAAATGAGCCTGGCACGGATATATTATCTATAATTAAGACATATAGTCTGAAGGAAGATTTTCCGGAGGATGTAATTAAACAGGCTGAAGCAGTACCGGATACGGTTACTGAAAGCATGACTGCGGGGCGGAGAGATTTAAGACAGCTAAAGATGATAACTATAGACAGTGAAGATGCAAAAGACCTGGATGATGCGGTTTCAGTTGAAATACTTCCTGACGGTAATTACAGATTGGGAGTACACATAGCTGATGTAAGTCACTATGTGACTGAAGGCTCACCCCTTGATAAGGAAGCGTTAAAACGTGGAACAAGTGTTTATCTGGTGGACAGGGTGATACCCATGCTTCCAAGAAAGCTTTCAAATGGGATTTGCAGCCTAAACCCCAAGGTGGACAGGTTGGCATTTACTGTAATGATGGATATTGACTCAAACGGCAAGGTTTTAGGCCATGATATATTTGAGAGCGTAATAAATATCAATGAGAGAATGACTTATAAAAATGTATATAAAATTCTTGTTGAAAATGATAATAAACTAATAAAACAGTACGATTATCTTATAGAGGATTTTAAAAACATGGAGAAGCTAGCCATGATATTACGCAAGAGGAGGTTTTCCAGAGGGGCAATAGATTTTGATTTTGAAGAAGCGAAAATCATATTGGATGAAAAAGGCAAGCCTGTAGATATCAAGCGATATGAAATTACTGTAGCAAATAAGATTATTGAAGAATTCATGCTTGCATGTAATGAAACTGTGGCTGAACACTTTTTCTGGGCCAATGTACCTTTTGTCTACAGAATACATGAAGACCCCGACACTGAGAGAATCGAATCCTTCAGTGAATTCGTTCACAACCTGGGATATACATTGAAGGGTATAAATAAGATTCATCCGAAAGCGCTGCAAGAGCTGCTTTCGAAAGTAAAAGGCACGAAAGAGGAAAGAATAATCAGCACTGTAATGCTAAGATCTTTATCAAAAGCAAGATACAGCAACCAGAACACAGGGCATTTTGGACTGGCAGCGAAGTATTATTCCCATTTTACCTCACCCATAAGAAGATATCCTGACCTCATAATACACAGGATTATGAAGGAATTCCTGAAAGGGAAAATGAGTACCGGCAGAGAACAGTCGCTGAACGAAAGTCTGCCCGAAGTGGCAAGGATATGCTCTGAAAGGGAACGGGCGGCAGAGGAAGCTGAGAGGGAGACTGAAGATCTTAAAAAAGTGGAATACATGAAGGAGCATGAAGGAGAAATCTTTGAGGGAATTATATCAAATGTCACATCCTTTGGTATGTTCATAGAGATGGATAATACTATTGAAGGTCTGGTAAGAATGAGTAGTATGGAAGATGATTACTATATATATAATGAAAAGCAGTATTGCCTGGTAGGTGAAAGAACAAGGAAAACATACAGAATTGGTGATGTAGTGCGTGTGAAACTTGCAAAAGCTGACATTGCCACTAGAAAGATAGACTTTATACTGGCTGAAGATGAGGATGGCAATGAATCAAAGATTAAAGAAGTAAATGAGAAAGAAGAAAAGCCTAAAAAGAGCAGACGTAGAAAAAATCCGGTAGATAAGGAAGTATTGCTTAATATAATGGGCAAAAAGAAGAGGAAAAAGAAAAAAGGTAAAGAATAAGACGGGGTATATAGTAATGATAATTGTGAGTGCATGTCTGGCAGGTATAAGCTGTAGATATAATGGAGAGGGCAGTCTTGACGGAGAAATTAGGAAACTGCTTCAGGAAGGCAGGGCAATCCCGTTGTGTCCCGAGCAGCTTGGAGGATGTCCTACTCCAAGGAGAAAAGCTGAAATATATAAGGGGACTGGTGGGGATGTTTTAGACGGTAAATGTATTATTGTAGATGAAAAGGGTGAGGATGTAACCACCAGGTTTGTAAGAGGGGCGGAGGAAGTATTGAAAATAGCAAAAATAGTTGGTGCTGATAAAGCATTCTTGAAGGCAAACAGCCCTTCTTGCGGATGCGGACAAATCTATGACGGCACTTTTTCGGGTAATTTGACCATAGGGAATGGAGTTACAGCTGAGCTGCTTATAAGGAACGGTATAATAGTGAAATCCGAGAGCGAAATAGGCAATAAATAAAAAAGCCGGGCTTATCCCGGCTTTTGCTTAACGGTTATATAACAAAGTTTTTGATTTCTTCAAAGAATTTATCACAATCATCTGAATGTACATCTACTTTAATTGGTTTGCTCAAATCAAGGCTGAATATACCCATAATTGATTTTGCATCAACTACATAACGACCTGATGTCAAATCAACATCGAAATCGTATTTATTAACGTTATTTACAAAATCCTTTACATCATTGATTGACTTTAAAGTAATGTTAAAAGTTTTCATATAGTATACCTCCCAAAATAATGTTTATGTCGAGTCAATGCCAAACAGCAAAATTTTCTATGCTTTTATATTATCCTGTTTGTAGTTACAAGTCAATGACGATATTGTTAAAACTTACTATATGCATTATAATAAAGTAGTTGAATCTGGCTTGCTAGTGCGTTTTTACCACTTATTGTGCATATTAAACAAACTTTTTAATAAAAATATGTGAAAATGCCAGTAGTGGTAGATTTGATGGGTTTTTCCACAAAAGCAGACAGGTTTTTGATGCTGATACAGGCTAAAACGAAGTTGTTAGTTAATAAATATTCCGGCAGGAAAAGATAAGAATAATTGTATGAAGAAATATACGTGGGAGCAGAAATGAAGAGAGTAGCATTTTACACCCTTGGATGCAAGGTAAATCAATATGAAACGGAAGCCATAACAGGGCTCTTTCAAAAGGAAGGCTATGAAGTTGTGGATTTTGACGATAAGGCTGATGTATATGTAATAAATACCTGTACAGTCACAAATCTGAGTGACAGGAAGTCGAGACAGATGATCAGGCGTGCAAAGCATAACAATGAAAATTCCATTGTTGCAGTCATAGGTTGCTATGCACAGACTGCTCCGGACGAAGTACTTGGTATACCGGGAGTGAATCTTATTATAGGCACGAAAGACCGGGGTAATATTATAGAATATATCAAGGAAATTGAAACAAGTGAGGACAAACTGGATAAAGTAAACAATATCATGGGTACAGTGGGTTTTGAGGAATTGAGGGTAGATTCCTATAAAGAGAGAACAAGAGCATTTCTGAAAATCCAGGAAGGCTGTAATCAGTTTTGTGCGTATTGTATCATTCCTTATGCCCGTGGTCCTATCAGAAGCCGGGTACCAGAGGAAATTCTGAGTGAAGTCAAAAAACTTGCGGCTGCAGGCTTTAAGGAAGTAGTGCTGACAGGAATACATATAAGTTCCTATGGTAAAGATATAGGAAAAACTTCACTTCTGGAAATTATTAAAGAAGTACATGAGGTTAATGGTATAGAGAGAATACGTTTAGGTTCACTAGAGCCTACTATAGTTGATAATGAATTCATTAATACTGTGAAGAACCTTGAAAAGCTGTGCCCTCATTACCATTTATCATTGCAGAGTGGTTGTGATGGTACATTGAGAAGAATGAACAGAAAATACACGGTTGAAGAGTATAGAGATGTAGTAAAACTACTCAGGGATAACTTTAGTGACGTAGCTGTCACTACTGATGTCATGGTAGGTTTTCCAGGGGAAACAGATGAGGAATTTGACATGACATATTCATTCCTTAAGGATATATCTTTCGCTCAGATGCATGTTTTCAAATACTCTCCAAGAAAAGGTACTCCTGCAGCAAGCTTCCCGGACCAGGTTTCTCCAGATAAAAAAGAAGAACGCAGTAAAAAGCTGATATTGCTGTCAAAAGAAAAAACACTGGAATTCAATACTAGATTTCTGGGAAATACTATGAAGGTACTTCTGGAACAAGCAGTTCCCGGGAAAAGGGGAGTATTGGAAGGGTTGACATCCAACTATATAAAGGTGCTGTGCAGGGGTGAGGAAGCATTGAAGGGAAAGATACTGGATATAAGGCTCGAGGAAGCCATAGATGATTATGTTAATGGCAGCAGAGTATGATATAAAAATTTAATAAATTGTTCAAATTGCGATGCTACTGGGTGTCAAACCCATAACCGGATTTATATGACTTGCATAAATTATCCTGTTGTATTACTATATATATACAATGTGTAATAGCACATAGGAATTATATATAGTAATATTGAATACACTAAAATAGGACAAAGTTTAGTGAACGGATCAGAAGTATCCGGGCTACTTGCACAATGAATCTGAATACATTAGAGGGAAGATTTCGGGTGTCATAATCCTGAATACAGTTTTCCGTCGGCAGGGGAGTGGTTAGTTATGATAAACAGTGAAACCATGATGTTTAAAGTTGAGAAAGATAAACTGAATGAAGCCAGAGAAGTCATTACAACTGTTTATGAAGCTTTGAAGGAAAAGGGTTATAACCCGATCAACCAGATTGTAGGTTATATCCTGTCGGGCGATCCTACATACATAACTAGTCATAAGAATGCGAGGAGCATAATAAGAAGGCTTGAAAGAGATGAGCTGCTTGAGGAAATCCTGAAATGTTATTTAGAGGATAAAAAATAATCTTAACCCCGTATTTCAATGAATACGGGGTTTTTAGTGTTCTGGTGGTTGTTATGGAATATGTTGCTTTGGGAAATACGGGAATCAGAGTATCTAAAATGTGCTTCGGGGGTTTGGTAATCGGTCCGCTGCAGGCTAATCTGTCCATAAATGAAGGCGCAGAGGTCATACTTAAGGCTTTTGAAATGGGAGTAAATTTTATTGATACTGCTGAGCTCTACGGTACATACTCTCACATAAGGGAAGCTACTAAAAGATTTGGGAATAAGCCTGTGGTAGCCACAAAATCATACGCTTATACAGCAGAAGGAGCAGCAGAAAGTCTTGAAAAGGCAAGGAAAGAGCTCGACTCTGATATAATTGATATCTTTCTGCTCCATGAGCAGGAAAGTAAACTGACACTTAGGGGACACAGGGATGCTCTGGACTATTTCCTTGCAGCAAAGGCTAAAGGGATTATTAAGGCTGTAGGTGTATCTACCCATAATATAGAAGTTGTGAAAGCATGTGCGGATATGCCGGAAATTGATGTGCTTCATCCTATTGTAAATAAGACTGGAATAGGAATAGGGGACGGTTCGGTGGATGAAATGCTTGAAGCTGTGAAAAATGCTTTTGATAAGGGAAAAGGGATTTACAGCATGAAGCCCCTTGGAGGAGGAAACTTACTTAGATCGTACGATGAAGCAATGAAGTTCGTTCTGGATATTCCATATATTCATTCTATAGCTTTAGGTATGCAGACTGTAGAAGAGGTAATAATGAATATCAGTGTGTTTGAGAAAAAGAAAGTACCTGGGGATATAAAAAAGGCACTGGATAGCAAAAAAAGAAAACTGCATGTAGACTATTGGTGTGAAGGCTGCGGAAGGTGTATAGAAAGATGCAGCCATAAAGCGCTTAGGTTGGTTGACGGGAAGGTTACAGTCGATCAGGATAGCTGTGTATTGTGCGGTTATTGCGGCAGTGTGTGTCCTCAGTTTTCGATAAAAATATGTTAAAAGGCAGGTGTAATGGAAGTAACATGCGGATAATGGGAATTGATTATGGAGACAGCAGAATCGGAATATCTATTAGCGACCCGTTTGGGTGGACAGCTCAGGGAGTGGAAACTATCCATTTGAAAGGGGGCTTGCAAAAGGCTCTTGAGAGAATACACCACTTAATTAAGGAATATAATATTAATAAAGTAGTTGTGGGATTTCCCAGAAATATGAACGGTACTATAGGTCCCAGAGGGGAAAAGACACTGGAATTCATTGATATGATTGGTAAATACACTACAGAAAACAACCTGAGTGATTTTGAAATAATTAAATGGGATGAACGGCTTACAACGGTAGCAGCAAACAGGACCATGCATGAACTGGGTGTTAAGACATCAAAGAAAAAAGGTGTGGTTGACCAAATAGCGGCTGTGTACATTTTACAAGGTTATCTGGATAGTATAAAAAAATAATTACTACGGATAATGGGAAATAGATGGATTATGTGATATAATCTCAATGACTGCAAAAACTATATTGAAAATACAGATATGTCTGAGATTTTTTATAGTTTCAATAAATGTCTCACGCGATAAGAGGAGGAGTTTTTTATGTCAGAAGAAAGAGACGATCTAGTGGTACTGGTTGACGAAAATGGTGATGAGGTTGAATTCGAGCATATTGACACCATTGAAATGAATGGGAACGAGTATGTAATTTTAATTCCTTTCACTACTGAAGAAGAACAGGATTCAGATGAAGTTGTTATTCTTAAAATAGAGCACGGGGAAGAAGGCGAAGATTCTTTCGTAAGTGTTGAGGACGAAGAAGAACTCAATCAGGTGTTTGAAGAATTCAAGCAAAGAATGGAAGACGAATATGAATTTGATGGAGAAGAATAAGAATCAGCCGGTATGAAATACCGGCTTACTTATTTACTCTCCCTTTTCAGCTGGAGTCTTTGCTGATCAAAAATGTACTTAACTACGCTATCCTGGTCCTTTGCAGAAATTTTCTTAAAATATAGGCCTAGTTCATATTTCTTTTCCTTTGAAGTGTGAATTTCAGAATTACGCATTATAATACAAACTGCCTTAATCGGATTATTGTCACTCAGGAAAACCTGAACTTCTACAAAAGAACCTTTAGGGATATTTTCACTTACGACTATACAGGTTCCGTTACCGCTTAAGTTTCGGGTGATTGCCTTTTTGAATTCTGCAGATTCGGGTACAGGGCTATTCTCCTGAGCGGGATCCGTTTCGTTATGTATACGGTATAGAGCATTTAGGTTACAGTCAAATCTATAGTATTTTCTTCTCTGAATTTTTTCTATTTCGCTGGTAAGCTTTATATGAAGGAGCAATATGTTACCTTTTTTTTCCTTGTTTGTAACTACTGCGGTAAAAGACATGAGACCGTACTTGTCATGCATGAATAAAGATCTCATATTACTTCCTTGAGCAATAAATACAAACTTTGATTCATATATGGGACATAGAATCAATGCATCCTCATTATTAACTATATCAATAAGCTGGCTGACATATGTTTGCCCTGTTTTTTCACCCAAGCTGTTTATTAATTCAACCTCAAGTCTTGTTCCTATCACTATTTCCCGAATGTTCATTAGCAATTCTCCATTTATCCAGTATGTTAAATATATAGCAATTATATTTAGTCTGGTTTTTTATCTATAAACATTATATTATGTTTTACTATTAAGGTCATAAAAATATTACCATAACCGACCTGAATGTATTTATTAACATATTATTTTTGTAATAAAGAAGGGTTTTAAAATTCCGGTATAGAATTTTATACTATAAAAGGCCTTACCTATATCCAGGTCTGATATGCCTTAATTTTTATGGAGGGGTCCCATGAATAGAAAAAACTTAACAATTCTGATCGTTTTATTGGTTATTATAACATATCTTTCTGCTTGTGACAATGACAAAAGCTCGGTCAGCAAGAATACATCGACAAAACCGGAAACCTCTAAAGTGAGCACCGCAGAGGAACAGACAAATAGTGTACAGCCTGAAAAGAAGGAAGATGCTAAGAAGAATGATTTTGTTTTTCCTATAGACGGAATCAGACCAATGGCAGTAATGATCGATAATGAAGGAAACAGACCTTTGCCTCAAGGTGGACTATATAAAGCTCAAGTCATATATGAAATCATAGTAGAGGGCGGTGTAACGAGACTGATGCCGGTCTTTTGGAATACCGAACCTGAAATGATAGGACCTGTGAGGAGTTCCAGACATTACTTTATTGATTATGCAATGGAACATGATGCAATTTATGTACATTTCGGATATAGCCCACAGGCTCTGAGCGACCTGAAAAAATTCAAGATAAACAATGTTAATGGTGTTGCCAACGGTGGCGAAGTTTTCTGGGATTTGACAAAGGACAGATATAACTGGCAAGATTCCTATACCTCACCCCAGAAGGTCAGTGCATATACTAAGAGGGTCAAATACAGGACAACTACAGACAAAAAAAGTGTATTTTCCTTTAATACAGAGGATACAGCGCTTGTTGACGGACAGAAGGCAGAAAAGATACTTGTTAAGTACTCAAACGATTACAAGTGCAGTTATGTGTACGATACCGCAACAAGTATGTACATGAGGTTTAGAAAGGACAAGCCTCATACTGATAGAATAACCAAAGACCAGCTTTCCGCAAAGAATATAATTATTCAATATGTGGGCAATAACCGTATAAAGGGAGACACTAAAGACAGGCAGGAGTTAGGTAATGTAGGCAAGGGGAAAGGTCTTTTCATAACAAACGGAAAGGTTATAGAGATTACCTGGTCCAAGGCATCCAGAACAGCACCAACCAAGTATAATGACACAAATGGGAACGCAATCAGGTTGAATCCGGGGCAGACATGGATTCAAATCGTTCCTAAAAGTAACCCGGCAAGTATAAGTTAATAGAAAAATTAAGTAACCGGTGGCTGTTGCTGCCGGTTTGTTTCTTTCGTATTTTGTGTGATTTATGATTTATTGCCGCGGCATGCGTCTGACAAGTTCCAATAATTTTTCCTTTTCATTCAGTTCAGGATCATCTATGACAGCATCCAATAGTCTTTTCAGTATATTTCCTATTTCCTTCCCTTCCTTAAAGCCTTCCTGCTTGAGTATATTTCCGTTAACAGCCAGATTGTTGAGGCTGAAGCATTGATTTTCTTGTTTTATATTATTGTACATACTCCTTATTATGCTGATTTTCTCCAACCTCTTGATCAGAAAGTCGGGGTTTTGTGCTTTATAGTCAGCTTCCTTCACTTCCAAAAGCTCCGGGAAAATATCATCTCCTACCGAGTAAACAGCTTTCCTTACAGCATTGCATGTAAGTTCAATTGGTCTGTCATGGAGCTTAACCAGCCTGCAAACCTTATCAATTGTTTTTTTATCAAACCTAAGCCTGTATAAAATCTTTTGAGCTATATGAAAACTTTTATCAGGGTGGCCGTAAAAGTGGTCAATCCCTTTTTCATCAGTTGTTTTGGTAAGCGGTTTCCCTAAATCATGAAGAAGCATGGTCCACCTGAGTACAGGGGTCTGTCTTATGCTGGCTACAGCTTTTATAGTGTGTTCTGCCACAGAATATATATGATACGGGTTATTCTGCTTTGTTAAAAAACAGGGTTCAAATTCAGGCAATATGTGCTTCAATAGGTATGTCCGGTATAGTAATAGAAATCTTTCCGGGTATTCGGAAAGTAAAAGTTTAGTTAGCTCCTCCCTTATTCTTTCCTGACTGATATTCCGTATCAGACCGTTGTGGTCCTCTATTGCTTTATGTGTAAGCGCATCAATTGAAAAATTCAGTTGGGCTGAAAAGCGTATTGCCCGAAGCATCCTCAATGCGTCTTCACGGAATCTTTCACCTGCATCACCAACGCAGCGAATCACACATTCCTTTATATCTTCCATACCATTGAAAGGGTCTGCAAAACCTTTTTCCGGGTGATAGGCTATAGCGTTTACGGTAAAATCCCTGCGGCTTAAATCATCTTTAAGGGAAGATGTGAAACTGACGGATTTAGGCCTTCTGCTGTCGGCATATTCGCCATCTACCCGGTAAGTGGTTACTTCGAAATTCTCTCCTTTTATTACTACAGTAACTGTCCCGTGTTGTATTCCGGTATCTATGGTTTTATTGAATACCTTTTTTATCTCATCAGGTTTGGCGCTGGTTGCTATATCCCAATCCTTCGGTTTTACACCTAAAATGCTGTCCCTTACGCATCCACCTACTACGTAGGCCTCGTAGCCGTTTTGATTAAGCGTATCAATTATAGAGAGAGGTGCTGCGGGTATGCTGATACTTCTGGAAGCTCCAAGTTTGCGTATCAAAAAAAAACCTCCTGCCTAGTCGGAATTCAATATATTTATTTTACCCTATTTATGAAATCGCTTAAAGCAAATCATAATAATTCTCTTGACAAAACTTGCTAAAACATAGTATTATTGTATTAATCTTATAGGAATACTGGGAATTGGAGTGACAAATATGAAAATCTCCACTAAGGGAAGGTATGGCTTGAGAGCGATGGTAGACATCGCAGCAAACTCTAAGGGTGAACATGTACCTTTAAATACAATTGCAGAGCGGCAGGACATCTCGATGAATTATCTGGAGCAGGTCTTCTCTGTACTCAGAAAAGCAGGGCTTGTAAAAAGTGTGAAGGGTGCTCAAGGGGGATATACTCTGTCGGACACTCCGGCTACTATAACAGTAGGTTCAATATTGAGGGCCCTTGAGGGTGACCTGTCAGTAGTTATGGATGAGGAAGAAAACGGGTCTGAGAATAGTATCCAACATTGCTTAAATATAAAAGTATGGAAGAGATTGAACGAAAGCATTAATGACATTGTTGATTCAATTACACTGGAAGATATGGCTGAAGAGTATAAACGAATGAATGGTTCGGACAATTTCATGTTTTATATTTGATTTTTATGCAAAATCATACTAAACATATAGGAAAAATAAATAATAAAGGAGCGGTTAAAATGAGTGAAAGACAACTAAAATTTGACACCCTACAGGTGCATGCAGGACAGAAACCTGACCCAACAACAGGATCAAGAGCAGTACCTATCTATCAGACAACATCTTATGTATTTAACAATACTGATCATGCAGCAAACCTTTTTGCATTAAAAGAGTTTGGCAATATCTACACCAGAATTATGAATCCTACCAATGATGTATTTGAACAGAGGATAGCGGCACTGGAAGGTGGAAAAGCTGCACTTGCGGTTGCTTCAGGATCAGCGGCAATTACTTATGCCATACTGAACATAGCAGAGTCGGGAGATGAAATCGTAGCGGCCAGTACTTTGTACGGAGGGACATACAATCTCTTCGCTGTAACTTTACCCAAGCTTGGAATTAAGACTATTTTTGTGAATCCGGATGAACCGGAGAATTTCAGGAAAGCAATAAATGATAGAACAAAGGCAGTATATATAGAGTCCATCGGGAATCCGGGCATAAACATAATTGATATAGAAGCAGTTGCAAAGATTGCGCATGATAACAAAATACCTTTAATTATTGATAACACCTTTGGAACTCCTTACTTAATCAAGCCTATTGAGTTTGGAGCAGATATAGTAGTTCACTCAGCAACAAAGTTTATAGGCGGACACGGGACATCAATAGGGGGAGTCATTGTTGACGCGGGTAATTTTGACTGGGCAGGAAGTGGAAAGTTTCCCGGTTTGACTGAGCCGGACCCTAGCTATCATGGAGTAAAGTATGTCGAAGCGGTGGGGGCCATAGCATATATAATTAAAGCGAGAGTTCAGCTTCTCAGGGATACGGGAGCGGCAATAAGCCCGTTTAATTCATTCCTTCTTCTGCAGGGATTGGAAACACTGTCACTCAGAGTTGAAAGACATGTATCAAATGCAAAGAAGGTAGCAGAATTCCTTCAAAAGCATCCAAGTGTGTCATGGGTTAACTATCCGGGTCTTAAGGGGAATAAATATTATGAACTGGCAGAAAAATACCTCCCAAAGGGAGCAGGCTCTATATTCACTTTCGGCATAAAGGGCGGGATTGAGGCAGCAAAGAAATTTATCAATAATCTGGAAATTTTCTCACTGCTTGCAAATGTTGCCGATGCTAAATCATTAGTAATACACCCGGCAAGCACCACTCACTCACAATTAAGCGAAGAAGAACAAAGAACAGCAGGTGTGTCTCCTGACCAGATAAGACTTTCCATAGGTATTGAAGATGCAGATGATTTGATTTATGATCTGGATCAGGCATTGAATAAAGCTACAAAGGGATAATCATAGATAAGAGTGGAGAATGTTTTCTCCACTCTTATCTAACATATTGTCCTGGTTAGTTTTAGTAAGCGTTTAGTAAATAAATATTAATGCAAAAATATGCTCAAATTGCATTGACAAAATTTAGATGACCGAATAAAATAATATTAAGTTCACAATGCACATCGGAATACTAGGAATAAACATATGAGTATTGCTAATAAATCTTGATTAAAGCAAATTACTAATTTATAAGTTGAGAGTAAAAAGCATTTGACCTGCAACCCTCACAGAACATTATAGAGTGAGGGTAAAAAAATACACTAATACCCAGTAAGTTGATAGGAATAATTATATTAGGAGGGATAGAATGAAAAAAACCGGATTAGTGCGGAGGATTTCGATTTTACTACTGTTGATTTATATATCAGGTGTTTTCACTGCATGTTCTTCCAAAAAGGAGAGTAAAAACTCAGCAGTAAGGGTTGCGCATTTTCCAAACATAACTCATTCACAAGCTCTGATAGGCAGAGCTGAAGGACAGTTTCAAAAAGCAATCGGTGAGGATAACAAAATTGAATGGAAGGTATTTAACGCAGGACCAGCAGAGATTGAAGCATTTTTTGCTGGTGAAGTAGATATTGGGTACATAGGACCCGGACCGGCAATAAACGGATATTCGAGGTCAAAAGGAGAGCTTCAGATAGTGGCAGGGGCTACCAATGCAGGAGCTATACTGGTTTCCAGAAGGGATTTGACGATAAGGAATGTCAAGGAATTAAGCGGTAAAAAGGTTGCGGTTCCACAGTTTGGAAACACACAAGACCTATCACTGAGAAATCTTCTGAAAGAAAACGGGTTGAGAGATGCAGCAAAAGGTGGAGATGTCGAAATCCGACAAGCTGATAACCCGGATATAAAAATCCTGCTGGATAAAGGTGATATCGATGCTGCATTGGTGCCAGAACCATGGGGTTCCAGATTGATTAAGGAAGTAGGCGCAAAAGTGGTCCTGGATTTCAACCGGATATGGAGGGGAGGGGAATATTCTACAGCTGTTGTAGTAGTCAGAACAGCATTTCTTGAAGAATATCCGGATTTGGTAGAAAAATTCATCAAGGCACATGTAGAACTTACAGAATATATAAATAAAAACATTGATACGGCAAAACAAACGGTAAACGCTCAGATTGAATTGCTCACTAAAAAACCCCTTTCAAAGGATATTCTTGATGAATCCTTTAAAAGACTGACAGTTACATATAGCCCTGAGAAGGACTCTGTAATAGGATTTGTCGACCTTTCTGTGGAAAATGGCTTTTTAAGACAAAGACCGGAGATCAAGAATATTTTCAATCTCGAAATCCTTAATAAAGTACTAAAAGAAAAGGGTCTTTCTGAGGTCGGTTGATTGAATAAGCATTGAAAAATATCAAAAGAGGTGTATTGTTTGAGCCTGATAATTGATAGAGTAAGCAAACAATTTGTTTCAAAGCATAAGAAGACTCATACCCTGGATAATGTGAGTCTGGAGTTTAAGAAAGGTGAGTTTATTTGCCTTTTGGGTCCCTCAGGGTGTGGCAAATCCACACTTCTGAACATAATTGCGGGATTGGAGATGGCTTCACACGGAAAAGTCCTGCTGAATGGAAATGAAGTGAAAGGTGCAGGACCAGATAGAGCAGTTATGTTTCAGGAATCTGCTTTGTTTCCATGGCTAAGAGTTGTTGATAATGTGGAATTCGGTATGAAAATGGCAGGTATACCTAAGGGGGAGCGCAGGGAGAGAGCATTGAGATATCTGAAGATGGTGCACCTGACAAAGTTTCAGAATTCATATATACATGAATTGTCGGGGGGGATGAAGCAGAGGGTTGCATTGGCCAGAGCCCTTACACTGGATTCGGATGTACTCTTGATGGATGAACCCTTCGCGGCTTTGGACAGTCAGACTAAAAGCATATTGCAGCAGGAAGTGCAGCAGATATGGTGGGAAACCAAGAAAACCATAGTTTTTGTGACTCATAATGTAGAAGAAGCCGTATTGCTGGCTGACAGAGTAATAGTGATGTCGGCAAACCCCGGAAGAGTAAAAAAGGTATTTGATATACAGATTGCCAGACCCAGACAGGTAGAAAGCATTGACTTGACATATATGGCAGCAGCCATAATGAAGGAGTTGAAAGAGGAGGTGGAAAAGGTTGCAAAAGCTGAATACGACAATGATTGGAATATCGAAAAGGATATTATTCTACATAATACTGATAGTGATATGGGAGTTGGTCTATAAAGCAGGAGTAGATATTATCGGATTTTGGAAACCCTATACTTTTCCTTCTCCGGTTGATGTAGCTAAAACATTGGCAAGTCTGGTTTCTGATAATACACTTGGAATTGCAGTGCTGGCAAGTATGAAGAGAATAATCATAGGGTATGCGATTTCATTGATTATCGGTATTGCTATAGGGCTTACCGTAGTGCGCTATAAATACCTGGATGAAAACTTCAGCGCCTTGATTCTGGGTCTCCAGACACTTCCGAGCATATGCTGGCTGCCTTTTTCAATACTGTGGTTTGGTTTGAGTGAAAGTGCAATTATTTTTGTTATAGCCATTGGTTCCACTTTCGCTATTTCAATAGCAATAGAGTCCGGTATTAAGAACGTGAATCCGCTATTTGTCAGAGCTTCAAAAACCATGGGGGCAAGTGGGATGAAAATATATTGGAATGTTATTATTCCTGCAAGTCTGCCAAGCGTGGTTTCAGGTATGAAACAGGGGTGGTCTTTTGCCTGGAGAGCATTGATGGCAGGCGAGATGCTGTCTGCTACAAAAGGTCTGGGACAGGTGCTGATGGTTGGAAGAGATCTTGCTGACATCAGCCAGGTAATGGCGGTTATGGTTGTTATCATAGTGTTGGGACTTGTTGTTGACAAGCTGGTGTTCGGGAAAGCGGAACTAAGCATAAGACACAGGTGGGGATTGGATAAAGCTTGACAGGAAGCCGGAATCTATAACAGTACTTTACGTAATAGAAGTGATTGTAGTTTGAATATTATAAAATATTTTATGGAGTGAGAACGATGAAAATTAAAGTGAACGGAAATGTTGTAGAGCTTGAAAAGGAAATTACGGTAAATGAACTGTTAATTGTGCAAAAAGTGGAAATGCAGGACTATGTTACAGTTCAGATCAATGATGAATTTGTTTCCAGGGATGATTTCGGGACAATTACGGTCAAGCAAAATGATGTAGTTGAGTTTCTGTACTTTATGGGTGGAGGTGCTGTATGAGTTTTTCCAATGAGCAGTTGGAGAGGTACTCCAGACATATAATACTCAAGGAAGTTGGAGTAAAGGGGCAGAAAAAGCTGCTGAACTCAAAAGTGCTTATAATAGGTACGGGAGGACTCGGAGCACCCGCGGCAATGTTTCTTGCAGCAGCCGGGACCGGAACGATAGGTCTTGTGGATTTTGATGCTGTAGAACTGTCAAATCTCCAAAGGCAGATAATACATTTGACTAAAGATGTAGGAAAGCCTAAGGTTGTGTCAGGTAGGGAAACTATAAATGAGATGAATCCTGATGTAGCTGTTGTTACATATCAGGAATGGGTAAGCGCCTCAAATATCAAGGATATCATTAAGGATAAGGATTATGATTTCATCATAGACGGTACTGATAATTTTCCTGCAAAGTTTCTTATAAATGATGCCTGCGTTCTTACAGGCAAGCCATTCTCACATGCAGGCATAATAAGGTTTCAGGGGCAGACCATGACTTTTGTCCCAGGGCGGGGGCCTTGCTACAGATGTGTGTTTCAAAATCCCCCGCCTCCAGATGCAGTGCCTACATGCAAGCAGGCAGGCGTACTTGGTGTCATGGGGGGGATTATAGGAACAATACAGGCTACGGAAGCCATAAAGTATGTGCTGGGTATCGGTGATTTGCTGACAGGGAATTTACTCACATATGATTCTCTGAAGATGGAGTTCAGAAAAGTAAAATTGCCTGTGAGGAAAAGTTGCCAGGTTTGTGGAGATAACCCAACCATTACATCGCTGATCGACTATGAACAGGCAGCATGTGATTTGAAGAATCATTGACCCTGATCCCTCTGCTAAAATCAGGCGGGGGATATGGAAAATACAAGGTGAGGGTCAGACAGAGAGGTACTTGTATGATTATTATAAAAAGAGCTCAATTCAAAGAAATATTGGATCATTCATTGAAAGCGTTACCTAATGAGGCTTGTGGACTGATTGGTGGAAGGATAGAAGATGGTAGCAAGGTTGTAGAAAAAGTATATTTGCTTACAAATGCCGATAATAGCCCTGAGCATTTTTCCATGGATCCAAAGGAGCAGTTTGCTGCGGTAAAGGATATGCGGAATAATGGCTGGAAAATGCTTGGGAATTTCCACAGCCACCCAGCTTCACCATCACGGCCTTCCGAAGAAGACAAGAGATTAGCTTTTGACCCTGAGGCAAGTTACCTGATAATTTCATTGGCTGATATAGGGAATCCGGTACTCAAAAGCTTCCGGATAAGAGCAGCAGTGGTGCAGGAAGAGGATATAAAGATTATATAGACATACAAGAAAACAGCAGGGAATTGTCAGGTGATATATATGGCGGTTCCTGATTAGGGGAGGAATGTAGTTTGGCACAGGCAGATTATAAGGAATTGAAAAAAGGCGGATTTATGAAGCAGGTTCAGAAAGACCGCTTTTCTCTCAGATTGCGTATAGTAGGTGGACAGATACAGACTGAACAGCTAAAAAAGGTGTATGAGATTGCAGAAAAATACGGACAGGGATATGTTCACATGACTTCAAGACAGAGCATGGAAATACCTTTTATTAAGCTTGAGGATGTTGAAGCTGTCAGAGTTGAACTATCTTCAGCTGGTTTACAGCCGGGAGCTTGTGGTCCGAGAGTAAGGACAATAACAGCGTGCCAGGGAAATGGAATTTGTCCCAGCGGTCTGATAGACACAACCGGGCTGGCAGAAGAGTTTGACAAATTGTATTATGCAAGGGAGCTGCCTCACAAATTTAAGCTTGGGATTACAGGCTGCCGTAACAACTGTCTGAAAGCGGAAGAGAACGATCTGGGTGTCAAGGGCGGAATGATGCCCTCGTGGATAGAAAGTAAATGCAGTTACTGCGGGCTATGTGAAGCTGTGTGTCCAACTAATGCAATCAAAGTACAAAGAAGTGAAAAGAAGCTTCAGTTTGAGGAAAGCAGCTGTATATACTGTGGTAAATGTGTTAAAGCTTGTCCGGTAGAGGCATGGAAAGGCAAAAGCGGATTCATTGTATATTTTGGCGGTTTGTTTGGAAATAGGATTGCAATAGGGAAGCAGCTTTTACCAATAATTTTTGGAAAGGAAAAACTTCATGTGATTATTGAAGCTACGCTGGGATTTTTCAAAAAGCATGCAAAGCCCAGTGAAAGATTCAGAAACACTCTTGATCGTGTAGGCTGGGATCTGCTTTCCAAAGAATTGGAGGAAGCCTTAAAATGAGCGATATCAAAGCTGATGCATATGTAGATATTACCGATGTAGTTTGTCCCATTACCTTTGTTAAAACAAAGGTTGCAATAGAAGAGTTGGCAGACGGACAGGTGCTGGAGATTAAGATGAATGAGGGAGAACCTATACAAAATGTACCAAGGAGCCTGAAGGAAGAAGGGCATAAGGTCGTCAGGGTAAATAACAACGAGGATGGGACATACACTATTTTTGTTGAAAAGGGTGTGCTGTGATGCGGTTTAATACATCTCTTTTACACGGAAATTTTACATCTGAAGAGAAGACGGGAGCAACTACCACACCTATATACCAGTCTTCGTCATTCAGACATGGTACCGCAGAAGAATTGGAAAGTATTTTTGCCGGAAATGCCCCGGGTTTCATATATACGAGAATAAACAATCCTACAATTGAAGCTTTTGAAAGACGGATAGCCTTTCTTGAAGGAGGGGTTACTTCAGTTGCCTGTTCTTCCGGGATGGCTGCCGTTGCTCTTGCAATGCTGAATATTCTTAGAAGTGGCGATGAGATTGTGTCAGGCAGCGGAATATTCGGCGGAACTTATTCATTATTCAAGGGGCTTGAGGATTTTGGCATCATCGCCAGATATGTTAAGGATAACAGTATAGAGAGTTTTGAACAATGTATCAATGAAAGGACACGCCTGATTTTTATTGAGACCATCGGAAATCCAAAGCTGGATGTACCTGATATAGCCCAGGTTTCAGAACTTGCACAAAAGAGCGGAATACCACTTGTTGTTGATAATACAGTTACTACACCTTATCTGGTGAAGCCTATAAAGCTGGGGGCTGACATTGTAATCCACTCGACATCTAAATATATAAACGGCAGTGGTAATTCCATAGGTGGAATTATAGTAGACGGTGGCAGATTCAAATGGGATTTCAAAAAATATACTTCACTGGAACCATATAAAAAATTCGGACATTTTGTATATGCAGCTAGGCTTAGAAAAAGCCTGTTCAAGGACTTTGGTGCATGTATTTCCCCTTTTAACGCGTATCTGACCGGTATAGGACTGGAAACCTTGGGACTACGTATGGATAAGATATGTGAAAACGCGCTGAGGCTGGCAGAGAATCTGAATCAAAACAGCAAAGTTGAGGCAGTGAATTATCCGGGTCTGGAAAGCAGTGAATATAGTGGGATTGCAAAAAAACAATTTGGAGGCAGATTTGGGGGTATACTCACTATAAGATTGGGTTCAAAGGAAAAGGCTTTTAAAGTTATTAACAGCCTCAAGTATGTCTCTAATCTGGCAAATATCGGTGACGTGAGAACTCTTGTCATACACCCTGCATCAACAATATATGCATCAAACAGTGTGGAAGAGAAGGAAAACATGGGTGTTTATGAAGATATGATAAGAATCAGCACCGGGTTGGAGGATATTGAAGACATCATTGAGGATTTTGGCCAGGCGTTAAGCAGGATTTAGCAGGCAGATAACCAAAAGGAAAGTTGTGTGATCAGTATGAAACTTGAAGCTAAAGTATTGGAGACAGATGTTCTTATAATAGGCGGCGGTACGGCGGGCTGTTATGCAGCAATAACTATAGCAGAGAAATCCGATGCTAAAGTGATAATAGCGGAAAAGGCCAACATAAAAAGAAGCGGCTGTCTTGCAGCAGGAGTGAATGCACTGAACGCCTATATTGTCAACGGCGAAACACCGGAGTCCTATCTGGAATATGTAAAAAATGATTCGGAGGGCTTGATAAGAGAAGACCTGGTCTACTCCATGTCTAAAGGTCTGAATAGAGTTACTGAAAAGATGGAAAGCTTGGGCCTTGTGATTTTGAAGAATTCCAATGGCGAGTATGCTGCCAGAGGCAGAAGGAACATAAAAATAAACGGTGAAAATATTAAGCCTATTCTGGCGGATGCAGTAGGAAAGTTTCCGAATGTCCGGGTGCTGAACCGTGTAAACATCATTGATTATCTTGTAAATAACAATAAAGTGATAGGGGCATACGGGTTTTCACTTGATGAGGGTGTCTTGTATGTAATCAACTCAAAGGCTGTAATATGTGCAACTGGTGGAGCGGCCGGATTATACAAACCTAACAATCCCGGGTTTTCCAGACATAAGATGTGGTATCCTCCTTTTAATACCGGTTCAGGATATGCAATGGGAATAAGGGCAGGAGCAGAAATGACAACCTTTGAAATGAGGTTTATTGCATTGAGATGCAAAGATACCATTGCACCTACAGGTACAATTGCGCAGGGAGTAGGAGCACCTCAGGTAAACAGTGAAGGAAATGAATATGAAAAACAGTATGGCAGGCCCGGCACGCCTATTCGCTTATATTCAACCGTTATGGAAAACAGGGAGGGAAGAGGTCCCTGCTATCTGAAAACAGCCGGGACACCGAAGGAACAGGAAGCTGAACTGCTGAAGGCGTATTTGAATATGGCGCCGGCACAAACCCTAAGATGGCTGGAAAGCGGTAAGGGACCGTCAGAAGAAAATGTAGAGATAGAAGGTTCTGAGCCATATATAGTAGGTGGGCATACTTCAAGCGGCTATTGGGTAGACATAAACAGAACCACAACCCTTGAAGGATTATTTGCTGCAGGGGATGTTGCCGGGGGAAGTCCACAAAAATACGTAACAGGCTGTTTTGTAGAAGGAGAAATAGCAGCTGTGGCTGCACTGGATTATATAGTTCATAAAGAGAAGGAAATACCGGATTTAAGTAATATAGATGCAAAACTCCAGGAAATAAACAGCTTTGTGGATGGTGCGGAAAGTCCGTTCAGCCCGGAAGAAATTGAAGATGCGATGCAAAAGACAATGGATACCTATGCAGGCGGTATTTCTACAGGCTACGCTTATAATTCTGCAAAGCTTAGATTAGCAAAAGGCAGAATTGATGAACTTTTGGAGTTGAGTAAGGGATTGAGGGCAAGTGACTTGCACCAATTAATGCACATTTACGAAGTTATTGACCGTCTTTATGTATGCAAGGTGCTTATAAGGCATTTGGAGGAAAGGAAGGAAACCAGATGGCGCAGCTTCCAGGAAAACACCGATTATCCGGAGAAGGACGATGTTAACTGGATGAAATATGTCAACTCACGTTATGAAAACGGAGAAATAAAGGTCATTTTCAGAGACCTGGTAAAGAAGGATGAGGTTTATGAGCATAAGGATTGAGAAGGATAAGTGCGTAGGGTGCGGCAGATGCAGTGGTGTTTGTCCCGGAAGCCTCATCAGTAAAGACGGTGAGGACAAAGCCTATATCAGATTTCCAAAGGACTGCTGGGGCTGTACTGCTTGTTTGAAAGAGTGCAGGACAGGGGCAATCAGGTATTTTTTAGGAGCGGATATAGGTGGTAAGGGGTCTACTCTGCATATAAAGCGGGAGAAGGATTTGCTCCACTGGCATATTATAAGGCCGGGCGGGGAGGTAGAGGTAATTACTATAAATCAAAAAGAATCAAACAAGTATTGACAGAGAGTGGCGATAAGCGTTTAACATTGCAGTTCAGTATATTTTAAATTTTTCCTAAGGGGGATTAAAAATGGATCATTTGGACAGGTTGGAAGCACAAAGTATTTTTATATTAAGAGAAGCTTATAAGAAATTCGGAAAGCTTGGAATGCTGTGGTCAATAGGAAAGGATTCTACGGTATTGCTATGGTTGGCGAAAAAAGCATTTTTCGGACACTGCCCGTTTCCATTCATCCATGTTGACACTACTTACAAAATACCTGAGATGATACAGTACAGGGACAAAATCGCAAAAGAGTACAACCTGGATTTGATAGTACATATAAATGAAGAAGCTATCAAAGGAGGTATGGGGCCTGAGCATGGCAGGTTGGTTTGCTGTAAGGCGTTAAAAACCGATGGACTTCAGCAGGTGGTGACAAAGTATGAGTTTGAAGGTCTAATCCTTGGAATCAGAAGAGATGAAGAGGGTTCCCGTTCAAAGGAACGTGTTTTCAGTGAGAGAAACAAGGATTCGGAATGGGATTATACAAATCAGCCTCCTGAGTTGTGGGACCAGTTTAAAACCGACTTCCCTAAAGGGAACCATATACGTGTACATCCGATACTTCACTGGAATGAGATAGACATATGGGCATATATAGGGCGTGAAAACATTCCCCTGGTTGACCTTTACTATGCAAAAGACGGAAAAAGATACAGGAGTCTTGGATGTGCCCCCTGCACAGGAAAAATTGATTCAAATGCAATAACAATAGATCAAATTATTGAGGAATTGAAAAATACAAAAGTAAGCGAACGTGCAGGGAGAGCTCAGGATCAGGAAGATGCGTATGCTATGCAGAAGCTTCGTAAAGACGGGTATATGTAATTTGAAGCGGATAAGGGCCGTATAGTTGTGTTGTACTCCGTATTACTGAAGTATTTCTAAGTTTTGCAAATTGTGTTTATCAAAATGTTTAGGGAGGTTAACAAAATGGAAAACAACCGTGAGGTTTTAAAAATTGTTGTGGTAGGCCACGTAGACCATGGTAAATCCACTGTTATAGGTAGATTGCTCTATGATACAAAGTCTGTCCCTGAAGGAAAGATTGAGAGAGTAAAAAAAACTTGTAAGGAAAAAGGAAAACCTTTTGAATATGCATACCTTCTTGATGCTTTTGAAGAAGAGCAGAAACAGGGTATAACCATAGATACAACCCAGCTCCAATTTTTTACCGAGAAAAGGGATTATGTGATAATTGATGCTCCCGGGCATAAGGAATTTTTAAAGAACATGATATCAGGTGCAGCAAATGCCGAAGCTGCTTTATTGATTATAGATGCCTTTGAGGGAGTACAGGAACAATCCAAAAGACATGGATACATCCTTTCGCTTCTGGGAATACAGAAAGTATATGTTGTTGTGAATAAGATGGATCTGATTGATTATTCCGAGGAGAAATTCAACAGCATTAAGCTTGAAATGAATAAATTTTTGAACAACCTGAATGTCTATCCTTTGAAGTATATTCCACTGTCTGCCTTTTTGGGAGAAAACATGACCACCAGGTCAGACAAGATGCCCTGGTACAAGGGAGAAGCAATTTTAGAAGCAATAGACCTTTTTGAGAAGGATAAGGGCATTGAGGATAAGCCTTTAAGGTTTCCCATACAGGATGTTTACAAGTTTGATAACAGAAGGATAATTGCAGGCAGAATTGAATCAGGAAAGCTAAGGGTAGGAGATGAAATACTAATTTCACCCAGTAATAAGGTAACAAAAGTAAAATCCATAGAATACTGGGCGGAAAAAGATAAGCTGGACGAGGTTGGGGCAGGAATGTCTGTAGGAATAACTGTTGAAGACGAGTTTTTCAATAAAAGAGGAGAGATAATCACCCACAAGGATTCAGCTCCTCTTTCTTCGGACCTGGTTAAGGTGAACCTGTTCTGGATGGGAAAAAGTCCTTTGACTAAATCCAAAAAGTACAAATTGAAGCTTGTTACACAGGAAGTTGAGTGTGAGGTTGTTTCCATAAGTAAGGTTATAGATGCCACAACCCTTGAAACTCTTGAAAACGCAAGTGAAGTCAAGACAAATGATGTTGCTGAGGTAACAATAAGAGCCAAGGAAAGAGTAAGCTTTGATGAGTTTAAAAATAACCAGAATACGGGACGGTTTGTATTAGTTGATGGTTATGATGTGAGCGGTGGCGGGATAATATCCGGCCTGGGCGCTTCGATGCTGGCATCAAGTAAATTTGTAAAGGATGGCGCAGAAATTGCGATTAGCTGCTTTGATGAGTACTACTTTACAGTATCTGAAGGTACTATAAAAAAAGTTTCAGCTCATCCAAAGGCATTTGAAATAGGAGATGCAGTTCCGGTAGAGGGTGAAACCTATACTTACCCTGAAAGCTTTGACATTATTGATTTGCATTCGGGTAAAATTGCGCTTGTCAGGAATTCAAGACTAAGTGATATTATAAATTTGGGAGATTACACGTATAATGGTCTGACACTTATTAATATTAACGGTTTTCAGAGTAATGTCGATTCTGGTGAAAGATTTGAGGCATTTAAAGCGGAATTTAAATCTCTCGACATGATGAAAAAAGAGAAAATAGCAGCTTTTGCGAATAAGTGGTATGATATACAGAAAAACCGGAGGATCAAATTTATTGACAGCACTGAAACTAACAATATCGAATATCAGATATAGTATTTGTAAATCAAGCTATGTACTTAGCTTTGACAGTATTGAATAATAGAGAAGATGGAGAAAAATAAAAGCTGAAAGAGTAAATAACTGTAAAGGGTACGTATTTAGAAATATATGATAAAATTGCCGCTTGCCTATATAGCATGTTTGCTGGTAAAATATTATATGTTTCAAATACCGGGGTGTAGCGCAGATGGTAGCGCGCTTGGTTCGGGACCAAGAAGCCGCAGGTTCAAATCCTGTCACTCCGACCAAAAAACAAAAGTTTCGATTCAATATCGAAGCTTTTATTTTTTTATACAGTGGATTTGAACCTGCGAAGGCACGAGGCGTGTAGAAAACGTGCTAAATGCACGTTCTTAGCTGAGTGTGCCGAGTCCGTGAGGACAAGGCGGTAGTATGCGAGTGAAGCGAAGCAGACGGTCAAATCCTGTCACTCCGACCATATGAAAAAGCAAGGGTTTGCAGATTTTGTACCCTTGCTTTTTTGTTGGAGAAATGGGGGAAATGTACCAAAAATGTACCAATGAAAGTTATAAGCCTTTAATGTTCTATTAATATCTTTGAACTGATTTCTTTTTTATGATTTGTATTAGCTGATTAATAGCATCATCTTGTTTAAAATCAATATATCTATATTCTTGAATAAGTGGAGGTAATTCGTCATGGTTTAAATCTATATTAACACAAACAAATTCTTTTTTATGAGCTTGCATTCTCTTTTGTATAAAGTAATTCATCTCGCTTTTAGTCCAACCAGTAGTTGGATTGAAGAAATTTTTTGACAAAAGAATTATTCCAACATCACTTTTAGCTAAACCATCATTAATTTTATCTACTATGCTATCTCCTGGGTCAATTTCATACTTATCGTACCAAGCTCGTATTTCTGATTTTTGTAGTTCATAAAAAATTCTATCGACAGTATGCTTATCTTTGCTTGAGTGTGATAAAAATACTATAAAATCGTTTTCTATTAGACCGCCCCTAAAGGTTGAATCCATTGTTTTTTTATCTGGAAATAGAAAAATACCGTTTGGTTCACTTGTTATAATAAAATCGACCATATCACTTCCTATTAATCCACACCCATTATATCCTTTTGTTGCAATCGAACTGAATATATCCCCAAGGAAATAATTGTGCTTTATTTTTTTCTCTCGATAATTCTGATATAACCATTCATCAAATTCATTCGAGACTCCTTTAAAGGTTAAATGAAGATAAAATTCGAAAGAATATGGATTGTTGTTAACAAAAATGTTTGCGCCTGTTAGTTTTGATGAACTATATCTATTAAGTATGTCCTTGATAAATTGTTTTTCATCAAGTCTTTTACCGTAATTTAATTCAAAAATGTAAGTGGATTCCATAATTATTCCCCCATTATATGTCTATAATTTTAGTTATTAATAGTATTAAACATAATATTAACTATAGCATAAAATGGGATTATATGCAAAATTTTGCCAAGTTCTCGAGCTTAATTGTTAGTTACCTCCTTTAATAACATACTTCTCTTATTTGCTGCATCTTTTTTCATAGTTTCATTTACATGCCCATACTTATCAAGTGTAGTTTCTATACTTTCATGCCCTAAGTCCGATTGTAAAGTTTTGATATCAACACCTTGTTGTAGGCTTAATAGGGCAAAAGTATGTCTCATATCGTGAAATCTTACATGTTCTTTTAAAGCTTTTATTACTTCATCTGGTGTAGCTATAATGCTATTTTGTGAGGATTCAGTTTTTAATTTTCTTAATACATGCTTACTGCCGACTTTTACTAATTGCTGTACTACCTTGATTTTTCCGCTTTTCATATCTACATCTTTCCAACGTAGACCGACAAGTTTACCACGTCTCAAACATGTATATAGTTCTAGGAGATATGAACCATAATAACGGTTGTAATATTTATCAATTTTCACCGTTTCGAGAAACTTTTTGTTTGAACTTTTGATTTATTAAAGCTAAGCAATGTGGTATAATAATATTAAGATTTTAGTTAGTTATGGAGGTATTCTGATGAGGCGAAAGCATGTCAATATAGATAAAATTATTAGTAACGTTACAGCGACACTTGCAATTGAGGGTCTTAAGCCAAGTAAAACTGCAGTTAATATAAACCGCCAATTTCTTGAAGGTAAGATTACTAGTAAAGAAGCAGTAAGAAGAATAAAGGCTAAGTATGTAAGAGTATAGGTGTATTAATATGGAGTATAATCCGTTTTCTAGATACAACAGACAAGACACAATACAGTCTGTATATCATTATCAGGATACCGAAGTTTATATTAATAAATTAAACATAAGGAATCCTGATATTTTATTAGCAATGGAAAACGATTTAACATATCACAGATTATCAGAACTGCATTTAAACCCTTTAAAAGGACGTTTTGGATTAACTCACTTACTTAATATTCACAAACATATTTTTCAGGACTTATATCCATTTGCCGGTAAGATAAGGGAAGAGGACATAACCAAAGGTTATACATGCTTTTGTAGTTGTAAGTTTATAGTTGAAAACCTTAACACCCTATTGCAGAATCTGAAACAAGAAAAATATCTGGTAGGACTAAATATTAAAGATTTTACTGAAAGGTCTGCTTATTATCTTTCTGAATTGAATATGATTCACCCATTTAGAGAAGGTAATGGAAGGGCGATTCGTGAATATTACAGATGTATGGCTTTGAAAAGTGGTTATGTCATTGAGTGGTCTTTAGTTGATAAGAACGAGCTTCTAAACGCATTTATCCGTTCTGTGGACAAAAAACTGTGTGAATTGACCCAATGCATATATAAGGTTATAGAGAATAAACCCAAGGTAATGATTTAGCTATAGGTTTTAGAAATTATTGGAGATGGGGAGAGGGCAATTATTTTTACACCTATTCTACACCCATGAAAATAAATTAAATGAATCTTAATAACTTCACATAAACATGAAAATCTCAAAAGCTGCTTAAATGGAAGCTTTTAAAGTTTTACGCCCAATTATAAAACTCATCGCTCTTATTTCGGGACCAAGAAGCCGCAGGTTCAAATCCTGTCACTCCGACCAAAAAACAAAAGTTTCGATTCAATATCGAAGCTTTTATTTTTTATACAGTGGATTTGAACCTGCGAAGGCACGAGGCGTGTAGAAAACGTGCTAAATGCACGTTTTTAGATGAGTGTGCCGAGTCCGTGAGGACAAGGCGGTAGTATGCGAGTGAAGCGAAGCAGACGGTCAAATCCTGTCACTCCGACCAGAGGTAGAGCAAGGGTTTGCGAGTTTATAGCTCTTGCTTTTTGTTGGGGAAATGGGGGGAATGAGCCGGATTACTAAATAAATTACCTTTGATAGTTTTCGTCATTACTTGGAATTATTACATGTATAAAGTAGACACATAAAAATATAGAAATATCATCAGAACTGCATATGTTTTCATAAACTATCAATATAATTTTGTAAACATGAAAAATACTTACCAATATGTATGCCGTCAACTAATGAATGATTTACTTGTACAGAAAACGGTAATAAGACTTTGTTAGTTTCCGAAAAGTATTTTCCCCAAGAAATTCTTGGTACAGAATCATGCTTGTTCAACGAAATGGTATGTGACAAATGCGTAAAAGAAATCCAAGGTATACAGGTTATGTATATTAAGTCATCTCTTCCGGCAAGTCCCTCCAAATTAAAGTAATCCTTCTGCTTTTTAGATTTTTCCTCAGTGTATTTTACAAATTCGTATAAGTCACCTTTTATATCAACTGTAATCAGTTTAAATAAATCATCTCCATTACCGATATCTGTAAATGAAGGATGGAGCTTATCATGTAAAATGACTTTACCCTCCCTTATTCTGTACCGGAAATTCATTATTTCATTTGCAGCATGAGTAGAAGCATAAATCATTGCGTAATAGAATGAAATCTTCTTGGTTCTCACAAAGCTGTGAAAATTAGTCACATCAATATTAGCGCAAATATTATATTGAGGGTAATCCATTCTCTGAAAGAAATTAAAATGTTCTTTTCTTTCCCATTTTTCCAAGTCTATATACTCCATTTTTCCCTCCGGGTTTGCTTTTGTATTACTGCGGTATTCCTTAAACTGCGAGTTTAGTATTATCATAATAATTATAATCTTTATTTTTAATACCTGCTACATTTTATCTTAACAATATCATAATTATTAAAATGTAAAAAACTTAATGGGGTATATTTACTAAATTATTAGAATTTGTAATAATTATATGGATTGGATTACTATCAATCAGTAGCAATAAGCATAGGATTTATCAGATACTGGTTGATATAGGCAAGTATATTATACTTTTTATAGAGGGTTTTTTATGAAGTTCAAATCTAACTATGTGATTGCTTCTTGTATAATTATTGCTGCATTAGGGATAACAACCTATGCATACCAGAATAACATATTTTTTAACGTCGGTCAAAAAGTAAAGGATATTACTAAGAATAATGATACCGGTATTGTAGCAGTAGTTGGCGATAAAAAAATAACGAAAAAGGAATTTGATACATTTAAAACACTATATAGTGCGAGCGATAATATTCCTTCAGACACGGAACTTATTGAAAAGATGATAAAAAATGAGGTTATATATGAACAAGCAATAAAAGATAATATAAATGTGAGTGAGGAAGAGCTTGATAAAGCTCTACAGGAACAGAAAGACATCATAGCAAAAGATAGAGATGCTAATATGAGCTATAAAAATTATGTTTCGGGTCTTAATATTACTGAGGAGGAGTATTGGGAAAAAGCAAAAGAGGGCATTAAGAAGGCTTTGATACGAGGCAAGTATAAGAATAAGCTAAAAGAATCATTTAAAGAGGAAAACCCTGATATAAAAGATAATGAATTTCAAGCTAAGTTTAATAAATATTATAATGATATAGTTACTACACTGAAAAATGGTATGAAGATTGAAAACTATATTAAGTAAAAACTAAGGCATGAAAAAAATCATTTTTTGGGAATTAAGAAAATACTTTTTTCTGGTAGATGATGTAAAGGTTAACCGGACAAAACTTTGTTAACATAACTGAAATTAGACTGGTGGCATGATAATACTTATTACAGTGAAGTTTATAAGATAATGAGTAGATCAAAAAGTCCCAACAAAAAGGTACGAAGATATGTTGCAATGGGGAGCTACTGCTGTGAACAAATTCAAATACTGTTTCCAACAGTTTAAATCAAGAGCTAGAAAACTAAAAAATGAAGTAAAAGCTTTATATCTGGCATATAAGCACCCTGAAGTGCCCTGGTATGCCAGATTTTTAATACTTTTGGTAGTAGGGTATGCATTGAGTCCTGTTGACTTGATACCTGATTTTATTCCTGTGCTGGGTTATCTTGATGATTTGATACTAATACCTTTAGGAGTATCTCTAGCAATAAAGCTTATACCAAGCGGTGTTATGGAAGAGTGCAGACGCCAGTCGGAAGGTGTATTCAGGGGCAAGAAACCGAAAAATTGGATTGCCGGGGCTGTAATAATTTTTATATGGTTGTTTTTCATAAGCTTTATTGTATACAAGATTCTTAGGGTGGTAGTGTAAAATACGGCGTAAATACAAACTAGGACATGGACTTGAGTGTCTTCAATGCTGATGCTATGGCCTCTTCCTTAAAGGGCTTGACTATAAAACCCTTTGCCCCTGCCTGTATAGCATCAATAACCATGAGTTTTTGCCCCATAGCCGAAACCATTATGATTTTTGCTTTGGGATCAAAGGCCATAATCTCCTTTACGGCACCTATACCGTCCAATTCTGGCATGGTTATATCCATAGTTACTATATCAGGGTGAAGTTCCCTGTATTTTTTGATAGCGGATATTCCGTTATCCGCTTCGCCTACAACAGTACATTCAAGCTTTTCCAGGATAGCTTTTAAAGTAAGCCTTGCAACTGCAGCATCATCAACAATCATTACTCTATTCATGAACATTAGCCTCCTTAAGATGATTATTTTCCTAGAAGTCATTAAAACAAATAATAGTATATCGGGAATTCCAAATCTAGCCCTCTATACGGAAAAAGTCTATCAGGGTAACCGGTATTCAGTTCTGAAAATAAGATTTACAGGTACATGACGCGTTAATTTTTACAGAATATATTCGGATTTTCTGATGACAGTTTTATTTAGTAGCATTCTAAAGTATAACTATTCGACAAATATTTAGATTTTCCTGCCGGAAAAATGGAAGCTTTAATAAATAAAATTCTATTCAATGTGGTTTGATACCTATTCTGAATCTGTTGACATTTCTGCAAAGAGGGCAGTTGATGTCAATTTCCAATTTGTTTTTATCAATAAAAGTAGGTATACCTATTTCCTCATCTATTGTTTTTGCTACTGTCTCAATATTTTCGTCCTTTATTGTAACAGCCCAGCCAAATTCCCTGTCACAAAAGTAACATTTATGCTTTCCTCTTATTGTCACAGCGATCACATCCCTTCATTTAATAATATGCAGGTATGAGCAATAATTTTCTGAAATCTTATGCTTTATCTGCTTAAAATACAGACTAAAATATTATTCATAGGTTTCACTCCTTGGATTGTTTTGATATAATATTAAGATAAAATTTCAGATTTATAAATCGCAGAAAGGAATAATATGTCAGGATCAATTTTTGGAAAGAATTTTCAGATATCCACCTGGGGTGAATCCCATGGTAAAGCATTGGGGGTAGTTATTGACGGCTGCCCGGCAGGAATAACATTATGTGAGGAAGATATCCAGGTGGATCTGGATAAAAGAAAACCCGGTAAATCACCGTTTGCGACACCAAGAAAAGAAGAAGACAAAGTTGAAATATTATCAGGAGTTTTTGAAGGAAAGACTACGGGAACCCCTGTTTCATTGATTATACATAATACAAACCAGAGGTCCTATGATTATTCTGAGATATCTCAGTGTTATAGACCTGGGCATGCTGATTATTCATATGATCAGAAATACGGTTTCAGGGATTACAGAGGGGGAGGCCGCTCCTCGGGAAGGGAGACTACAGCAAGAGTAGCTGCCGGTGCTGTTGCTAAAAAGATTTTGTCGGAGCTGGATGTCAGCATTCTGACATATACTCTTTCCATTGGGGATATAGTAATTGATAAATCTAAATTTGATGCTAAGCAGATTTATGAAAATTTTGTAGGTATGCCCGACAGTGATGCTGCGGAAAAAGCTGCAGTCCTTCTGCAAAAGCGGAAAGAGGAGGAAGATTCTGCCGGAGGTGTTGTAGAATGTATTATAACCGGGCTGCCAAGCGGGGTAGGGGAGCCTGTTTTTGAGAAGCTTGATGCTATGCTTGGGAAGGCAATTTTTTCTATTGGAGCTGTTAAGGGTGTTGAGTTTGGAAACGGATTTGATGCAGCTAAATTGGCAGGTTCAGAGAATAATGACTTTTTGAGATATGGTGAAGATGAAAATCTTACCAAGCTTTCAAATAATTCGGGAGGAATAACAGGAGGAATAAGTGACGGATTTCCTATCGTATTGCGGGCTGCATTCAAACCAACTCCCTCAATACACAAAACACAACAGACTGTCAATAAAAGGTGTGAGAACGTAGAAATTAATATTGAGGGCAGACACGATCCTATTATCGTTCCCAGGGCTATCATAGTGGTGGAAGCTATGGTAGCATTGACTTTGGTTGATTACCTCCTGCAAAGGATATTTTCGCGTATTGATCTCATAAAAAAGGCATTAAAGTAGCAAGAAAAAGCGGGAGGGTAAAACCCTCCCGCTGCTTTTGCATTAATATTTTCCGTAGCTTGTGCCTTCCAGAGAAATATGCGGCTTACTTGTGCCCGTATTAGTATCCTTCTTGTTTGTTTTCTTCTCTACATTATAACCCAACATATTCAGAATGTCGGAATCTATGGTTTTCAAACTGCCTGCACCCAGACTTTTTTTCTGTAATTTAAACTTACTTACCAATTCTTTCAGAACCTCTGACTGGCTCGACAATTCTTCACTTGCTGCTGCACCCTGTTGTGAAGTCGCTGAGTTTGTCTGGATGACCTGAGACACTTCGTTTATTGCTTGATTGATTTGACTGATCCCCGAAGCCTGTTCATTTGATGCAATAGCAATTTCACCTACCAGATTGGCTGCTTTTGATATATCATCAACTATCTTGTCAAGTGCGTTTGCGGTATCAGTTGCAAGCTTTGTTCCGGATTCTACTTTCTTAATTGATCCTTCAATAAGAGAAGTAGTTTCTTTAGCTGCACTTGCGCTGCGTGCCGCCAGGTTTCTGACTTCTTCGGCAACCACTGCGAAGCCTTTCCCGTGCTGTCCTGCCCGTGCTGCTTCTACAGCTGCGTTAAGCGCCAGTATATTGGTTTGGAATGCTATTTCATCAATAACCTTGATAATTTTTGAGATATTGCTTGATGCTTCATTAATTTCAGACATTGATTTCAGCATATCCTTCATCTGTCTGTTTCCCTGCTCTGCATTTTCCTTTGCCACCACAGCCAGTTCGTTGGCCTGGCCGGCACTTAGCGCATTTTGTTTGGTTTGTGCGGCTACCTGAGTCATTGATGCGGTAATTTCCTCAACAGAACCAGCCTGCTCTGTTGCTCCCTGTGATAAGGACTGGCTTGAGTCTGACACCTGTCTTGCACCGGATGCAACTTGCCGTGCGGACATATTCAAATCACTTAATACTTCATTTAAGGATTCTATTATAAGGTTCAGCGAATTCCTGATACCGGAAAAATCGCCCTTATACTCATTGGTTATACTCACGTTGAGATTTCCGCCTGCCATTTCATTCAAAACCTCGGATATTTCATTTACATATGAGCTTAATATTTTTGCTGTCTCATTAAGTGCTGTTTTTATTTCTGCATGATCACCTCTGTAATTTCCCTGAACCCTTACCTGTAAGTTGCCTTTTGCTATTTCCTGCAAAACCCTTGATGATTCTTTGATTGGTTCGATTACTGCATCAAGTGTGTTGTTTATTCCTAGTAGGATTTCCTTATAGCCGCCATTAAAGCTTTCTGCATTACCCCTGGTATCCAGACGGCCTTCTATAGCAGCTCTGGTAAGAATACTCGTTTCTTCAGACAGCATCTTTAATGAAACTATCATTGATTTCATGCTTTTTGCAAGAATATCATCATCAGACTTGGATTTTATTTCAACATTAAGATTACCTTGTGCGATATTCTCCGCTGCATCAGCTTTTTCAACAATACTGTCAATCATTTTTCCGAATGCATCGGAAAGTTTTCCTATTTCATCATTTGACTTTATATTCATATTTACATTTGTTTTTCCAAGTGCAATTTCTTCTGCTGCTTCACGCAGGTTTTTCAGAGAGCGTGAAATCATCCGAAGGAAAATTAGTGAAAGCCCTATTGCTAGCAAAAGAGCCACAATATCTATAATAACAATCTTTCTGGACATGGAGTCTTTTTCATTTTCGATAAGTGACATTTGAGTTTCCGCACTTTTATCAATTGCTTCTCCAATGGAGTTGATTAATTCTCTTGACTCATCAAATTTATCTGTCCAGCCTGTTGAAACACTCTGTGTTTTTATCATGTTTTTGCAAATATCGGTCCATTCTTTGAAGCTTGCATCAAAAGAGGCAAAAATCTCGAATATGGTTTTCTGTGTTTTATCGTCCTTTACATTACTCCACATATCTTTATTAAGTTCCATAATCGTTTTTATTTTGGATGATCTGTCTATAACCTGGCCTACATTTTCTTCAAATGACTTAACTTGTTTGTCAAAATTCTCACCTGTATTGTCTATGTAGATTATTTGCTGCATTGCTGTCAAGGCCTGATACATATCTCTGTCGGCATTCAATATCAAGGTGGTGGACTGGAGGTGCTCGTCAAAAATCGAACCTTTCATTTTGCTAAAAACATCGTTGACTGTAAAAATGGAATAGGCAGTTACAATTATAACAGCAATAATCGGGATAGCTATTACAGTTACAAGTTTGAGCTTAAGGGAGAGCTTATCCAACATATTGATTCTCCTTTCAAGAGATGATTTGAAGCTGACAGGATATGGCGTTTCAAACAAGGTGCAGTGATGCAACATCCTTGGTACATGGAAGCTTCTCACAATCCAACAAAAGAATTACTTTGTTTTCCTCCTTTCCGATGCCCTTTATGTAGTTGTTACTGGAGCTGATTTTTATGTCAGGTAGTGCTTGTTGTGAGTGATTATAGTTGAGCCGATAAATGTAATTTAAATACATACAAGTCAAACAATATTACATGGTGGAAAATCCTGAATTGTAGAAACAATAAACTATATACTTAACAAGCTTTTGCTATGCGTAGTACTTAAGAAATCTTGTCCGTGAGGAATATATTAAGAAAATTAATGAATTGATAAAGATATTTAAATTATAAGTTCATAACAGAAGTGTGTCAACTATGAGTTTTATACCTATTGTCTTTTTTGATTTGTATACATACAGCCGTTATGATAAAATTATGTTTATGGCAAATCCGGGGGCATGAACATGAAGCATATCGATAAAAACAGAAATACATTATTTTTAGTATCTGAAGGTATTGCAGCTGCTGTCATACTAAACCTTTTCAGCCCTTTTACCCAGATGTTTGCCAAGAGAATGGGGGCTGGAGATTTACACATAGCCCTGATAAATTCACTTCCTCCACTTGTTGCGATTCTTGTACTGATACCTTGCAGTATTCTGATTGAAAGAGTAGCAGACAAGAAATTTGTTACAGGTATTATGATAGTATTTAACAGCATTTTCTATGCAATTATTGCATTTACACCCAATTTACCACATGAACTGAGAGTTATAGTATATGTTGTTCTTATAGGGCTTATGAATTGGCCAGGGGCGCTTTATACCACATCATGGCAGTCTTTCTTTTCATACACTTTTACGGATAAGGAAGCAAACCGTATCTATTCGCTGAGGAGCAAATATGGCGCTTTTTTCGGATTGATAACGGTATTGCTGACAGGACTGCTGCTTTCCACGGTTCCTAAAAGCGACTCTGACAGAATACTGCTATACCAGTTTTTTTATGGCACCTGTTTTTTGATTTCAATGGTTCAAGTGTTTTTTTTATCCGGAATAAGACAAAACTCTGTTGATAGTGCAAACAAGCAAGATTCTGAAAAGTCTGACATATCTCTGAAGGATATTAAGGGCGTGTTTGCCAACAAGCCTTTTATGATTTTCTGTGCTTGTGTATTTACATTTCATATAGCCTGGCAAATGGGGTGGCCGTTGTTTTTCTTATATAATGCAGATTATATCAGGGTAAACGAATTTCAACTGGGTATTTTAAATGTAGCATCAGGGCTTGCGTCATTCCTGTCCTATCCTTTGTGGCACAAGCTTGCAGTAAAGAAGGGGAACAGTTTTGTAATTATTATTGGTGCTTTAGGGCTTACTACAAACCCATTTTTTTATACTGGAATAATGCCTTTTTATGTAATTGTTGCTGTAAACATAATAGTAGGCGCTGCTTGTGCGGCCTTTACCATGATGCTGTTTTGCAATCTCATGGAGATTTTGCCCACAAGCAAGAAAACCATGTATATATCGATGTATAATACATTTATTAACATATCGGGCTTTATTGCCCCGCTTTTAGGCATATGGATGAACAGGCATACTGGTATATTCCGTGCCATGTTGATAATTGGTGTTTTGAGAACTATCGGGGTAGGGATGTTTGCATTTAGATGGTTTTTATCTTTAAAAGAAAAGGAAAATAAAAGCAGTGCAGGACAGGTTTATGGGAGGAATCAGTGATATGGACAGACCGGTAATTGGTATACCTTTGGGAGATCCGGCAGGCATAGGGCCTGAAATTGTTGTGAAAGCACTTATTAACTCAGGAGTATACAAAAACTGCAAGCCCTTAGTGATCGGCAACATCGGAGTGATGAAAAGGATTTGTACAGATATTGGGTTGGATATAAAATTCAATGTAATAGAAGACCCGGTTAAGGGCAGATACTGTCCGGGGCTCATAGATTTGGTATCTCTTGAAAATATTGAGTACAATGGCATTAAGTATGGTGAAGTACAGGCTGAGGCAGGAAGGGCTGCTTATGATTATATAGTGAAGACAACGGAATTCGCTTTGGACGGAAAAATTAATGCAATTGCTACTACACCTATAAACAAAGAAGCAATAAAAGCTGCAAATATTGATTTTATAGGACATACAGAGATGCTTGCCGACTTGACAAAAACTGATGATCCGCTTACCATGTTCCAGGTCTACAGCTTAAGGGTATTTTTCCTTTCAAGGCATGTTTCACTCAGGAAAGCCTGTGATTTGGTTAAAAAGCAAAGATTATTCGACTATGTAGTCAGATGCGATAATGCTTTGAAACGTCTTGGGCTTGATAGAAGACTTATTGCAATAGCCGGTCTTAATCCACACAGCGGAGAGCACGGCCTTTTTGGTGATGAGGAAACAAGGGAGGTAATACCTGCTGTAACAGCCTTAAAGGAAAAAGGTTTTGATGTCGTTGGCCCGGTTCCTGCAGATTCGGTTTTCTATCAGGCATTAAAGGGCAGATATGATGCCGTACTTTCCCTCTATCATGATCAAGGTCACATAGCAACGAAAACTGTAGATTTTGAGAAGACAATCTCCCTTACTATAGGGATGCCTTTTTTAAGGACATCTGTTGATCACGGTACAGCCTTTGATATTGCCGGAAAGGGTATAGCAAGTCCGGTAAGTATGGAGGAGGCGATAAGATTGGCGGCTTTGTATTGCGGTTCATATATGGGGTGAAGCAAATACGGGTATCCTGGAAGATCCAACCGGGATACCCTTTTTAGTTAATAGATGCAGCTTTGATTCATTGGGTTTTCAATGATTACAGCGATTCGCGTGCTGATTTGGGCAAACTCTTTAAAACCAGATCATAGGAGTGGTTTATCATCCAGAACAATTCTTCTTCAGGGATTGAATCATCTACAACAATGGTATTCCAGTTTTTCTTACTCATATGGTAACCCGGAGTGATGGATGAATAACGCTGTCTGAATTCCTGGGCAAGGAACGGGTCGCATTTTAGTGATAGATTCAGCTTGTTATCGCGCTGTGAGATGAGTGCAAACATTTTGCCTCCAGCCTTAATTACAATGACATCAGGGCCGAAGGGGAAATCCTCGACTGCTCCACTCTTTGATAAGCAATAATCCTTCAATTCCTTTGGATTCATACAGTGCCTCCGTTATCGCGCACAGGTATGCGCTGACTAAAATAAGCTTTGTTATGCATTATAAGTATAACATGAATTGGTAATTATGCAATAGAAAAAAGAACGTATGTTTATTCTGCTGATCTGAATTGCTAATATCGATGTAAAACAGAGAAAAAAATGTTTGTTCATTGTTGCTAAAAAGGACTTAATTGGGTAATATATGTATTAGTGTGCAACATTCGTTAAGCAGCAGGAGGCAGTTAAAGTACCACACATGCCATCATTCAGTTTAGATAGTATTACGGAGGATATAATGCCTTATATAGTAAACGATGAAATACTTCAGAGTGTAGAAAAACCTTCCAGATATACCGGGAGCGAGTGGAACAGTGTTCATAAAAATCCTGGAGATGTAAATATCAGATTTGCATTTTGTTTTCCTGATGTTTATGAAATCGGAATGTCACATCTGGGAATGAAAATATTATATCATCTGTTGAATGAAAGAGAAGATGTATACTGTGAAAGAGTATTTGCCCCATGGGTAGATATGGAGCAAAAACTTCGTGAGAATAAAATTCCACTTTTTGCCTTGGAATCGCAGGAACCTATCAGGGATTTTGATTTTATAGGCTTTACCCTCCAATATGAAATGAGCTATACAAATATAGTAAACATGCTTGATCTTGCAGGTGTGCCTATATTCAGCAGTGACCGAACAGAAGAACATCCTTTAATCTGTGCAGGAGGACCTTGTGCATACAATCCCGAACCCCTTGCGGAAATAGTTGATTTTTTTATGCTGGGTGAGGGTGAAGAAATTATTAGTGAAGTTATGGATGTGTATAGTGCATGGAAAGCGGATAATGCAACCAGAGAAGATTTTTTGAATAGAATAGTAAATATAGAAGGAATCTATGTACCTCGGTTTTATGAGGTTAAGTATAATTCAGACGGCACAATCAGCTCGATAATGCCCAAAGATGCAAAATATCCCCAAAAGATAAGGAAAAGAATCATTGATAACCTTAATGAGACTTTCTTTCCTGAAAGGATTATCGTTCCTTTTACGGATATCGTACATGACCGGATAATGCTTGAACTGTTCAGAGGGTGTACCAGGGGATGCAGGTTTTGCCAGGCAGGGTTTATATATAGACCGGTAAGGGAAAGATCGCCAGAAAAGCTTCTGGATATGGCGCGGAAGCTGGAAGAAAACACCGGATACGAAGAAATATCTCTGACATCGCTAAGTACCAGTGATTATTCTGGATTAGGCAGTCTTACAGAAGGTCTGATTAAAGAAATGGAAGAAAAAAGAGTAAACCTGTCCTTGCCTTCTCTGAGGATCGATTCTTTTTCCCTGGATTTGATGGAAAAAGCACAAAAAGTAAGGAAGAGCGGTTTGACATTTGCTCCTGAAGCGGGAACACAAAGGCTTAGAGATGTAATCAACAAGGGAGTAACGGAAAATGATCTCATAAATTCCGTAACGACAGCTTTCAGTGGTGGCTGGAACAGCGTGAAACTGTATTTTATGCTGGGATTACCGTCAGAAACATTTGAAGATATTGAGGGAATAGCAGAGTTGGGTTATAAGGTGGTAAGTGCATATTCGGCTATACCAAGGGAAAAAAGGGGCAAAGGTTTGAATGTTACTATCAGTACCTCATCTTTTGTACCTAAACCTTTCACACCATTCCAATGGGAATCCCAAGATGAAATGGATGTGCTGAGAGAAAAACAGAGGTTCTTAAAAGGGAAAATAAAAAGTAAAAATATAAGTTACAACTGGCATGATTCTGAATTAAGTCTACTTGAAGCAGTTTTTGCAAGGGGTGATCGGAGAACGGGAAGAGTACTTGTGAAAGCATGGGAGAAAGGGTGCAGGTTTGATAGTTGGGGTGAACACTTTAAATTCCAGGAATGGATGGAAGCTTTTGAAGAATGTGGCCTCAGTCCTTCCTTTTATGCAAACAGAAGAAGAAGGTATGATGAAGTATTTCCTTGGGATCATATTGATGTAGGAGTATCAAAAAAATTCCTGCTAAAAGAAAATGAAAGGGCTTATAAAGGGGAAGTGACCCCAAACTGCAGGATTGATTGTACGGGATGTGGAGCATCAGCTTTAGGTGGGGGTGGTTTCTGTTGAAAAGTATCAGAATGAAGTTTATCCGTGGGGAAGAAGTGAAATTCATATCACACCTTGATCTGATGAAAACTTTTGAAAGAGCTTTGAGACGTTCGGGACTTCCTATCGCGTACTCACAGGGTTTCAATCCCCATCCGCAAATGGTTTTTGGATTGCCGTTGTCAGTAGGAGTGACAAGTGAAGCGGAGTATGCTGATTTTGATCTTTCTACTCCGGTTGATACCGGAGAATTCATTGAGAGATTAAATGGGAGTTTGCCAAATGGGCTAAAAATCCTGAATGTGAAAGAAAAAAATGTGAAGGATAATATTATGGCATCCATATCTATGGCACGTTATGTGATACTGGTTTCTCCAGAGCTGGGATGGGATGCGGAAACCTTACAAGGAAGAATAAAAAATCTACTTGAAAGTAAAGAGATAATCGTTAAGAAGGAAGGAAAAAAAGGTGCAAGGGATATCGACATCAGACCTATGATACACAGTATAGAGGTTGGTAAGTTGAATACTGAAGCTATGACTGGTTCGGAAAATCAGGTGAATATCCAGGATTCTACAAAGAGTTGGCTGAATGACTATATTGAAAAAATATATAAAGGCTTTACAAAACCAAGCTATAATCAGGATAACATTTTCTGCCTGAACGTACTTTTAAGTGCCGGAAGCGCTGCCAATCTAAAGCCGGAACTCCTTGTTTCCGCCCTTGAAAGCTATCTTGATGAAAGGCTTAAAATAGTAAAAATACACCGTACTGAATTGTTTGTCGACAGAAAAGGGAACATTGCAGAACCCTTGGATGATAAGGTAATAAACAGTCAATGAGTGGGTATCAACAGTTTTTATATGTCCGACACCGCACTAGTGGAAAGACCAGGCCAGATACTTTTTAGGATTATGTAAGCCTGCTTTGTGGGTTGTAAGGAGGAAGAAATGGTAAATGAAATAATTGTCGATGTAGGGTTTGAAGAGACACGCGTGGCTTTACTTGAAGATAAGGAACTCGTTGAGATATATATAGAAAGACCTAATTCCGAGAGACTTGTAGGAAATATATACAGAGGTAAGGTAAGCAGTGTGCTTCCGGGTATGCAGGCTGCATTCATTGATATAGGGTATGAAAAAAATGCATTTTTATATGTTGGTGATGCGATAGCACCTAAGGAGTTTTCTGAGGAGGAGGATGAGGTATACCAAGACGTTAAAGGATATAATATCGATGAAATATTAAGGCCCGGACAAGAAATAACAGTACAGGTTATAAAGGAGCCTATAGGAACCAAGGGGCCGAGAGTTACCACACATATTACTCTTCCGGGGAGACATCTCGTACTTTTGCCAAATGCAGATTACATAGGTATCTCCAGAAGGATAGAAAATGAGTTGGAAAGGTCCAAACTGAAAAAGATTGCAGAATCCATAAAACCAAAGAATATGGGTCTTATTGTAAGAACGGCATCAGAGGGCAAGGAAGCTGAAGATTTCAGTCATGATTTAAATTTCCTGCTAAAGCTGTGGGATACAATAAAACAGAAGGAGCACAGCGGTCATGTGCCGAGATGCCTTCATAAGGACCTGAATCTGATTTACAGGACAGTCAGGGATCTGTTTACCTGGAATGTCGATAAATTCATCATTAACGACAGACAGCAGTATAGCAAGGTTCTTGAACTTGTAGACATGATATCTCCAGCGTTAAAGCTGAGGGTGGAATATTTCAGTAAAAACTATGATTTGTTTGAATACTATCAGATAGAAAGCAAGATCTCCAGAGCGCTCTCCAGAAAGGTATGGCTGAAGTGCGGGGGATATATAGTAATAGATCAGACTGAGGCTCTGACGGTAATCGATGTAAATACAGGGAAATATATAGGCGGAAACAACCTCGAGGACACTGTACTAAGGACAAATATAGAAGCAGCAAGAGAAATATCAAAACAACTCAGACTGAGGGATATTGGCGGTATAATAATAATTGATTTCATAGATATGCATGAGTACGAGCACCAGCAAATGGTTCTGGATGCACTGAGGCAGGCATTGAAAAAGGACAGGACAAAAACTACTGTTGTAGGTATGACTGGCTTAGGACTTATAGAGATGACAAGGAAAAAGGTACGTCAAGTATTATCTTCAATAATGAATGTTAGTTGTCCTTGTTGTGAGGGCACAGGAAAAATCCTTGCTCCAGAATCTGTAGCAAGAAATGTGGAAAAAGAAATCGGCAGGTACTTTAATGAAACTATAGCTCATGCGATTCAGGTAGAAGTACATCCCTCCGTTGCCGCTATATTGACAGGTCCTGATGGTGATAAACTGACTGCTCTGGAGAGCAACTACAATAAAAAAATTGTTGTAAAAGCTTCAGAAATGATGAAGAATGAAGAAATAAAAATACGGGAGATTGACATTAATTCTCTTGTATGCTAGAATATATCGGTAGCCGCACGGCAAAGGCCAAAGCAGCCGGCAGTTTTATAATGCATAGTATACAGTTGAAATCATTGACTGAGGCTATCGTTGGTAAACTGCTGCAGCTGGAATAAATGAGATTTTCAGTTTGCTGGACTTTGGAGGTTTGGCAGTATCACTGTCAACTTTCAATTTTACACTGAAAACCCTGCCTTTTGGATATCTTCTTTGGTATCAATCCGGCGAGACTGGAATGAGGAGGTGCTTTAGATGTACGCTATAATTGAGACAGGCGGAAAACAATACAGAGTGCAGGAAGGCGATGTAATATTCGTTGAAAAGATTGCTGTAGAAGAAGGTTCAGCTGTAACTTTCGATAAGGTTCTTGCAGTTTCAAAAGAAGGCAGTGTAAGCTTCGGGAGTCCTATAGTTGCAGATGCAACTGTAAGTGGAAAAGTTTTAGGCCACGGAAAGGACAAGAAGGTAATTGTTTTCAAGTATAAGCCTAAAAAGGGTTATAGAAGAAAACAGGGACACAGACAGCCTTATACAAAAGTATCAATTGAAAAAATCAATGCTTAATAACCGTAACAAAACCTTAAACTTAGACTGTGTAAGGTATTTCGAATGATTAATATAAGCATAGTGAGAGATAAAAGCAAGTTTATATGGCAGTTTGTTGTTAAAGGACATGCCGAGTATGATGAGCCTGGACGTGATATCATATGCGCAGCTGTTTCAGTTACCGCATATACAGCAGTAGGTGCTCTTGAGGAACTGGCAGGTTTAAAAGGCTGTTATACCGAAAGAGAAGGCTATATGATGTGCAGTATACCTCAGGGTATACCAGAGAGTAAAAAGCAGATTGTAAAAATCATACTGGAGACAACAACAATAGGGTTCAAACAAATTGAACTCGCTTATGAAGATTATGTATCGGTTTTGGATGAGGAGGTGTAACCCGATGATTAAAATAAATCTTCAGTTATTCGCTCATAAAAAGGGTGTTGGTAGCTCAAAGAACGGCCGTGATAGTGAATCCAAAAGGCTGGGTGTTAAGAGGGCTGACGGTCAGTTCGTACTGGCTGGAAACATTCTTGTTAGACAGAGAGGAACTAAAATATTTCCGGGAACTAACGTAGGCATAGGCAGTGATGATACTCTTTTCGCACTGGCTGACGGAAAGGTTAAGTTCGAAAGAAAAGGAAAAGACAAGAAGCAGGTTAGTATAGTAACGGCATAAATAGCAAAAAATAAATCCCAGTGAAAGCTGGGATTATTTTTTACTATTTTTGAAGAATATTGGCCATACTTATGGGCAATAGAAAATAGCAGTATAAAAAGGGAGGAAGCAGGTTAGTCTACTGGTCGGCGAACGGGTATTTGTTTTATACTAATTACCTGTTGCACATTGCCAGTGGCCTGCAACGAAGTTGAATGTTTATAGACAGTGCTAAGATATTTGTAAAAGCAGGTAACGGTGGAAACGGTAAAGTATCCTTCCATAGAGAAAAATATATTACTAGTGGAGGTCCTGACGGTGGAGATGGCGGAAGAGGCGGAGATGTAGTTTTCATAGCCGATGAGGGTGTAAGGACCCTGATTGATTTCCGCTATAAGAGGAAGTATACAGCGGAGCCAGGACAAAATGGAGGTTCCGCAAACTGTACGGGACGAAGTGCAGAAGACCTTGTGGTAAAAGTTCCTGCCGGAACACTTATAAAGGAAGAAGAGACAGGCAGGATAATTGCAGACCTGACAAAGCCTGGACAAAGCGTGGTTGTCGCCAAAGGTGGAAAAGGTGGTGCTGGAAACCAGCATTTTGCTACATCTACAAGGCAAATACCAAACTTTGCAAAAAGCGGTGATCTGGGTGAGGAAAGATGGGTTTTGCTGGAATTGAAGCTGCTGGCGGATGTAGGACTACTGGGTTATCCTAATGTAGGGAAGTCTACTATTTTATCCATGGTCTCTGCTGCAAAACCTAAAATTGCAAATTACCATTTTACAACAATAGAACCCAATTTGGGAGTAGTAAGGCTTGAAAACGGAAACAGCTTTGTCCTGGCGGATATTCCGGGATTGATAGAAGGGGCGCATGAGGGAACCGGTCTGGGACATAAGTTTTTAAAGCATGTTGAGCGGACCAAGATGTTTATCCATGTTGTAGATGTTTCCGGTACTGAAGGCAGAGATCCTATTGTAGATTTTGAAGTTATCAATACTGAGCTTAGGAAGTATAATTCGTTACTCGGTGAAAGGTCACAGGTTGTGGCAGCAAATAAGACAGATATTCCCGGAGCAGAAGAGAATTTTGAGATATTTAAAAAGGAAATTGAACAAAAGGGCTATAAGGTATTTCCGATTTCTGCAGTATCGAATAAGGGGTTGAGGGAATTGATGCTGTATGTAGGAAGCAAGCTTAATGAACTTCCTGATACTATCCTTGTTGATGAGTCGGAAGATATGGTTGTATATACGGCAGAAGATGAGAAGCCGTTTGATATACATAAGGATAATAATGTTTTTGTAGTTGAAGGTAAATGGGTAAGGAAAATTGTAAGTTCTACTAATTTTAACAATTATGAATCGTTACAATATTTCCAGAGATCTATAAAGAGCAAGGGCATAATAGATGAGCTTGAAAGTATGGGGATCAATGAAGGTGATACAGTAAAGATGTATGACATAGAATTTGATTATGTCAGATAAACTCTAAATCCTTTATCCTTCTCAACACTTATCTGTCTCCTTATTAAGGAATGTTAATCAGCTTGCCGGTTATGTGAGTTAAATTATGTATGGACAAACATATTGTACCTATTGTACAATATAAAGTACAATATTACATGTTTATTTCCTGAACGGAGGGGCAGTATTTGATCTATGGAGTGCTTTAATTGTGGTAATTGCAAGAGTGGAAGCGTTGCTTATTTTTGTTTGATGAAGAACGATTTTCTGGTAAGCGAGGAAGCACAAACACAGATTATTGAAAAAAGCAGGTCTGGTTGGAAAAAAGGAGACCCAAGCTACGAAATACACAGGAGAAAAACCCGGAAAGAGGTAGAAGTGTAAAGTGTGAGGGATAGATATTGTCTATCCCTTTATTTATTTATTATTGGAGGAACAGATGCTGACAAGTAAACAAAGAAGTTATCTAAGAGGTTTGGCTAACGGGATACCGCCTATATTTCAGGTAGGAAAAGGCGGTGTGAATGAGAATATGATAAAACAATTCGGTGATGCCCTTGAGGCCAGAGAGCTTATTAAAGCAACAGTATTAAAGAATTCATTGGCGGATGTCAGATCTATTTGTGAAGAGCTTTCGCAAGCTACAGATTCTGATGTAGTACAGGTTATTGGGAATAAGTTTGTACTGTACAAGGAATCTAAAGAAAACAAAGTAATAGAGCTGCCATAAGCATATACTAACGATAAGGGGCTGCTGTCTTCATCCGGACCGCAGCCCCTTATCGTTAGTATATGCAGACTTTAGCTGCATATAAATGTATAGCATGTTAGTATCAGAGTCTGCAATATAAAATTTACTTTCAAAACAAATAACTATATAATATTTTTGTATATAAGTGGGAACAAGAAAATGTAGGCTGAAAAGCAGTTATTGCATAATGGTGTTTCTGTGGGAAATAACTGTTAGAATTTACTGCTGGCAAAATGGTAATAGGGGTTCATAGCATATGATTAAGTATGAAGATATTTTAAAAGCAAGGGAAAACCTAAAAGGAATTCTGTTAGATACTCCGACTAAATATAATCAGGAATTCAGTGATATTTCCCAAAACGAAATATATCTCAAGCTGGAGAATTTTCAAAAGACTGGCTCTTTCAAAATAAGAGGCGCCTGCAATAAGGTAGCAAGTTTAAGTGAAAGTGCAAAAAAGAAAGGTATTATCACCGCATCAGCGGGAAATCACGCGCAGGGGGTTGCGTTGGCAGCAGCTTTAAGGAATATAAAGGCAGTTGTAGTAATGCCTGAAACCACACCTATTGCCAAAATAACTGCTACCAAGGAGTATGGGGCTGAAGTACTGCTTTATGGAGACGGATATGATGAAGCATATAAAAAGGCAGTAGAAATCAGGGATAGGGCTGAAATGACACTCATACATGCCTTTGATGATCCGTTTGTAATTGCAGGACAGGGTACTATAGGACTAGAAATGCTGGAAGATATGTATGACCTCGATATAATTGTTGCTCCTATAGGGGGAGGGGGGCTCATTTCCGGTATAGGGACTGCAGCAAAGAGAATTAAGCCAGGTATTAAGCTTATAGGTGTGGAGACTGTAGGGTTTGATGCCATGAGGCAATCAGTAGCGGCTAAAAAAATCATGTCTATCAATATGGCAAATACAATTGCAGAGGGAATTGCTGTCAGGAAACCCGGCAGTATTACTTTTCAGATGGTAAATACATATGTAGACGATATAGTAACTGTAACTGAGGATGAAATTGCTTCGACAATATTATTGATGATGGAGAAAGCAAAGTTTATTGTTGAAGGTGCGGGTGCCGCGGCTTTAGCTTCTGCAATTCATAAAAAACTGGGAGTAAGGGATAAGAAAATAGGGGTAGTGATTTCAGGCGGAAATATTGATATAAACCTCTTATCACTTATCATACATAAGGGCTTAGTGAAATCAGGAAGAAAGGTTCAAATAAAAACGATTCTCAAAGATAGGCCGGGGCAATTGGATGCATTATTGGATCTATTGGCTGAAGCGAAGGTAAATATTATCTCTATAAATCATGAAAGGGATAGGCTTGGTGTGGAAATTGGTTTTGCCGAGGTAGACCTCACTGTTGAGACTGAAGGCGTGGAGCATGCTGAGAGACTTTGCAGGCTGATGAAAAGCAGAGGGTATGCTGCAGAAATCTAAAAAGATTGGTAAACTGCAAAAAATCATGTTAAGTAATAACAATATCTATTATTGCGCATATAATGTTTATGTAAATTAACGCGTTGAATTGTACAGTTGAATAAAAATGAAATTGTTGAAATAGTTAGGGTCTATGTTTTAGTGGAGGACGAAATGAAAGAAGAAAATATTAATATCCAGGCTGGGGCAAACTATGATTCGGAGCTTCTTGGAAGGATAGAGTGTGCTTACAGGATCTATAAGCTGAGTGAAATGTTTCTAAGAGATGTGGAAAATGACTATACAAAAGATTACGGCAAACTCAAAATTGCACGGTTGAGGTATGAATTTGCACAGCATGAGATGCTTTCCTTACTCAAGGAGGCCAGAGCTAAAGGAATAAGGTGGAGGGATAATGAATTTATCAGGAAGTGTTTTTACCCGGATACCTGCGCCGGAGGAATAAATAACCTGCCTTAAGAGGATTATATGGGGTATGGTTCACTTCGGAAATAAAGCAAGCAGCTAAATGAAAAACACCAAAGAATCCTTTGGTGTTTATACATAGAAAATATCTGCTATTCACGTTTCTTTATCAGACTGTCAATTATTTCTGCGTATATCGCCTGAGAGTTTTTTTTCCAGTTATCACAGATAGTTCTTGCATCATTTCTTGTACCTACAGTGATCTTTAAATCGATAAGTGAGAAATTATCCTCATTTACTTTACAGGAGACTACAAACTCTTTTTCACTTTCGGGAGTAAAGTCTGCCGTAATAAGTGTTTCATTTTTTATATTTTTCCGGATAGAAGTAATTGTATCATCTATCCTCCCCTTTATGCCAAAAGGGATAAGGCTCGTAAAATATTCCAGGGTTTGCCTGCCGCTTGAGGTTATTGCATAAAAGGTTTTGTCTTCTACTAATTCCGTTGAAAGAAAGCCGTTTTCACTTAACTCATTTAAAAACTGCTGGAGGAGGAAATAATTCATAAACTTGTTTTCCAGAATCAGTTTTGTAATTTGGAGATTACTCACAGGCATATTTATTTTCTCTAATATATATAGAAGTATAAGCTTGTTTTCTGCAAGTTCCCTATTACTGCCTAAGCTCATTTTTCCCTCCGGTAATCCTAACTTTTACGAGTATTATAGCATAGTCCGGCATGAGCCGCAACAGGATTACCCGCGGCGAAATGCGGCACCTAACATAACCTATGTCGTTATTACCGCAAAAAAAGCAAGTCTTTAGCTTTTTGAGGATAATAACAAAGTCCGGCATGAGCCGCAACAGGATTACCCGCGGCGAAATTTCTTAAAAATGTATATGGAAATATGCAGTTTTGATATAATAAGACGGAAAGAATCAGCTAAGAGGTGCTATTATGGAATTTATAAATGATTTGCAAGTAAGGATAAAGGAATGGGGAGCCAGTTTTATTGGATATTCGGATCTTTCAGAAAAACTGCCGGAAAGATACAGCAGACTAAGGTATGGAATAACTGTTGGAGTGAGGCTCTCAGACTTTATCATTGATGAAATAGAGAATTGCCCAACATATACATATTTCCACCATTACCGCACAGTAAATACTCTGATTGACCAGATTACACTGAAGTCACTTCTTCTTATCCAGGACAAAGGCTTTATGGCATTAGCCGTTCCTGCATCGCAAACAGTAAACGATATAGAAGATAAGTATAGTGGAATATTTCCACATAAGACAGCAGCTGTTATGGCTGGACTTGGATGGATAGGTAAGAACGGGCTTTTCATAAGTAAAGACTACGGTCCTAGAGTAAGGCTTGGTACAATTCTCACAAATTTGGAGCTTCCAACCGTCCTCTCGGATAATGAGAACAAATGCGGTAATTGCAGGCTGTGTGTGGATAGTTGTCCTGCAGCAGCACTTTCAGGCAACTGCTGGGAGCAAGGCTGCAATAGAGAACATGTAGTTGATGCAAAAGCTTGCAGTGAGTATATGAACGCAAAATTCAAACATATTGGAAGAGGGTCGGTTTGCGGCATATGCATTAAAGTATGTCCCCATGGAGGAAAGAAATAGGTTTGAATATTGTTTAATTGCACCTTTTGGTATATAATCTTTATATAGCAGGTAAATATAAACAATAGTATTACAAGTCTGTATTGATTATGTCATATCCATCAAAAATTTTCTTAGAATAGTTTCTTTTTTATGAAAGGAATTCAGACATGAAAAAGGTTCTACTAGTAAACGATAGCAAGTTTGAAAGTATTATCATGAAAGATATCTTAAATTCAATGGGATATGATGTCAAAGTATCGGATGAGTTCAATGCCACTGGCGTTATTGAAAATTTTCATCCAGATTTTCTTGTAGTTAATTATATTATGAAGGAAATCAGGGGTGACCAGCTTATTGCTATGGTAAAACTCCACAACCCAGGAATTAAGTGTTTTTTGTGCTCAAGTAGCAGCTTGGATACAATGCAAAATAAAAAGATAGATGGCTTCATTAAGACTCCTGTTGAGAAAGATGAGATAGCAAAGATATTCAATTACTTTCAAAGCAGCAATAATGATGATTATGAAATAGTCAAAAAGAAGGATATAGAAGCCAGAGTAGGTGAAATAATGCATTGTAGAGGCTGTGGCCGTGAAATAGGCAAAGGGGGCACCAGTGGTTTTGCTTTTTGTCCCTACTGTGGGGGTAAGAATTAACATAGAGCCTTTCTTGATTTAGTAAGGTTAGGACATAAAATAATATATTTTTATTTATTTTCAAAATTTATTCTATTTAGTTTCATAATTTTCCGGGAAAAAAAATATACTTTATCTGTTAAGGAAGTATAATGTGATATCAATTTGCAGTTTAAAGCAGACAGATGTCTTTCTGCCTTGCTGGTAAACCCGATGCTTCATTATGTAAACTCTTTGTTAAACCCTTTACTGCCAGAATTAATGGTGATAAGCTTATTAATGAAATAGCATAACCAAATGTGGAACGCAGAAGAAAATAATTATGTAATCAGAATACGGGAGGTAAATAAATGGTAAGAAAAGAAATTGTTGCGTTACTTCTTGCCGGTGGGCAGGGAAGCAGGCTTGGAGTTTTGACAAAAACCATAGCCAAGCCGGCAGTTTTGTATGGAGGGAAGTACAGGATAATTGATTTTTCACTAAGTAACTGTATAAATTCCGGCATTGATACAGTTGGAGTTCTGACACAGTATCAGCCGTTAAAGCTAAATTCCCATATAGGTATAGGTAAACCTTGGGATATGGACAGAATAAATGGGGGAGTAACAATTTTATCACCTTACCTTAAGGAAGAAGTGGGTGAATGGTACAAGGGTACTGCAAATGCGGTATTTCAAAATATTCACTATATAGACAAATTAGCGCCGGAATACGTGATTATACTTTCCGGAGATCATATATACAAGATGGATTATTCACTAATGCTGGATTTTCATAAGAGAAATGATGCCGAAGCAACTATCTCTGTTATTGATGTCCCTTATGCGGAAGCGAGCAGATACGGAATAATGAATACATATGAAAATGGCAGGATATATGAATTTGAAGAAAAACCTCAAAACCCTAAAAGTACGTTGGCATCAATGGGGGTATATATTTTCACCTGGAAGGTGCTTAGAGAATACCTGATACGTGATAGTGAAAATCCCGTATCGGATTATGACTTCGGGAAAAATATCATTCCCTTGATGCTTGGTGAAGGAAGAAGCATGTGGGCCTATAAGTTCCAGGGGTATTGGAGGGATGTAGGCACGATTCAGGCTTTTTGGGAATCTAATATGGATTTGATCAGAAGAGTTCCTGATTTTAATCTATTTGATCCTGGTTGGAAGATTTATACCCCAAACCCGGTTGCTCCTGCCCACTATATCGGGCCAAACGGCAGCGTCAAGAAATCAATTGTTGCTGAAGGGTGCATGATTTACGGACAGGTAAAAAACTCTGTTGTTTTTCCTGGAGTAATTATTGAGGAAGGTACTGTTATAGAAGACTCCATAGTTATGTCAAATTGCAGGATTGGGGCAGGCAGCTATGCAAACCAGTGCATTATCGGTGAAAGTGTGCAGATAGGGCAAGGGGTGAAAATTGGCATCGGAGAAATTGTTTCAAACGAACATAAGCCCAATATATATACTTCCGGCATAACTGTTATTGGTGAAGGTGCTATGATACCCGATGGTGTAGAAATAGGGAAGAATGTAATGGTGGATATAGATGCCTCAACTGAAGATTTCTACCAAATGAGAATTCTTTCAGGAAAAAGTGTATTTAAGGGTGGTGTAAGCGAATGAAAAATACAATGGGAATAATACTGACCGGAGGAAAAAACAACAGATTAAAGGAATTATCTGCTAAGAGGTCAATTTCGGCTGTACCGGTAGGAGGCAAATATAGGACTATTGATTTTACTTTATCAAATTTTGTTAATTCGGGTGTAACGAATATAGGTGTATTAACCCAGTATAGTTTCCGTTCTCTTATGGATCATCTGGGATCAGGCAAGGAGTGGGACCTGGATAGGAAAAACGACGGGCTGTTTATTTTTCCTCCTTATTTGTCAGGTGATGATAACGGGTGGTATAGGGGCAGTGCGGATGCAATGTATAACAATCTGACCTTCTTGAGGAGAAGTAATGAGAAATACGTTATCATTGCACAAGGTAACTGCATATATAAAATGAATTTTGATGATATGCTTGATTTCCATATAAATAAAAATTCCGATATAACTGTTGCTTACAGGGAGATGAACAATTATTCCGACGAAGAAATGTCTCTCCTGGGCTTATTGAAGGTAGACGAAAACAAAAGGATTGTGGACTTACAGGAAAAACCTCGTCATCCATGGACGAAAACGGGTTCCATGGGTATATATATAATAAACAGGGAGTTGCTGATTGCACTGCTGGAAGAGAGTGCAGCCCACGGAAATTATGATTTTGTGAAAGATATTTTGATTAAAAAACTTAACGAGCTGAATTTATTCGGTTATGAATTCAAGGGATATTGGAGAAGTCTGAGTACAATACAAATGTATTACAAGTGCAATATGGAATTGCTGAATCCTGAAACCAGACGAGAGCTATTCATTGACAGTGGCAGGATATATACTAAGGTAAAAGATGAGCCGCCTGCAAAATACAATGATGAAGCAGAGGTAAAGAACTCTATTATAGCTGACGGGTGCATTATTGAGGGGACAGTGGAAAATTCCGTGCTATTCAGGGGAGTTACAGTAAAGAGGGGGGCTTTTATAAAGGATAGTATAATTATGCAGGGGGCGAGCATTGAAGAGGGTGCTGTTTTAAATTATGCAATTCTTGATAAGGGTGTTGTTATGACAGAGGGTAAATGTCTGAAAGGTGAGCCAAACTGGCCGATTATAGTGGGTAAGAATGTAAGAGTTTAGTATTGAGTCAATGGCTTAATCCCTAAAAATGACTCATATTTATACTTTGAGTAAAGTTATTGAGTTAAGGCAGTAAACGAAGGTAGAGAAAATGCTTTTAAGTATTGAGCAGAATCTTTACCTTTTTATTTTGAGCATCTAATTACGGAGGATACACAGATGATACATGGGATACCAAAGTACAAAGAGCCGGATTTCAGCAAGGAGCAGTTTACTTCGGCACCGGATGTCAGGGTGGCTGTAGTATTGGCAGATGGAGTAGCTCCAGAGGATTATCATGCGACTAGTATTTTTCCGGAATATTTTAAGTTACATGGTAAGTGGACACTTATAAGTGAAAGCAGAATGGATTCGGTAGTCGTGGTAAAAAAGAATAATACTCTCGAAGTAAAAGAATTGAGAAAGTTAGCCAAGGGTGAACGTGTGGTGTTGGGAAGGTCTGAAGATGCAAGTGAAGGCATATTTGTATATACTCAGGGCTTCAGGAAACTTATGGAGAAGGATGAAGCTTTTGCATTCAGATCTGGAAGGTCCAGGGAAACTCCATATTCACGTGATTATGACAGATTATATGAATTGCTGATGCATGAAAAGAGGAACGGATACATAGTATGGGTATTAGGACCGGCAGTTACCTTTGACTCGGATTCCAGGAGAGCGATGGAATCGCTTATAGAGAACGGATTTGTACATGCTGTTTTTGCAGGTAATGCCTTAGCTACTCACGATATGGAAGGAAGTATGTTCAAGACTGCTTTAGGACAGGATATTTATACACAGGATTCTATTTTGAATGGGCATTATCATCACCTTGATGTTATAAACAGAGCAAGAACGGCGGGTTCAATAAAGGAATTCCTTGAACATTATAATATAAACAGTGGCATAGTACATGCATGTGTAAAAAACAATGTTCCATTGGTGCTGGCTGGATCAATAAGGGATGACGGGCCTTTGCCGGGGGTCATATCTGATGTTTATGAAGCTCAGGATGCAATGAGACAGCATACAAGAAAAGCGACCACAGTGTTGGGCTTGGCTACACAGCTTCATTCCATAGCGACAGGCAATATGACACCTGCATATCAGGTGATTAGTGGCGTTGTACGGCCTGTATTTATTTATAGCATAGATATTTCGGAATTTGCTGTCAACAAATTGAGGGATAGAGGGAGTCTTGAAGTAACTTCTATAGTAACAAATATTCAGGATTTTTTAGTTAATCTCGAAAGAAATTTGACTAGGTAAAGGAGCAGTAATGAAGAGTTTTTATTTCGGAGCTATACTTGTATCGGTTTCTGCGCTGGGTTACGGCATTATGCCTGTATTTGCAAAATTCGCATATAAAGGTGGAATAAATACTACGACACTTTTACTAATCCGATTTGGGCTGGCGGCGTTGTTATTTTTTTCTTATTTATTAATCAGATACAGAAAAATAAGTATCAGCCTGAAACAAGTCGGAGTTCTGTTTATTCTAGGCGGTATATGCTACACAGGTCAATCCTTTCTGTATTTTTCTGCAGTCAAACACATTCCGGGCTCTCTCGCTACACTGCTTGTGTATGTAGCACCGGTGCTTGTAGCTGTTTTTTCTTTTTTTATTGACAAAGAAAGAATCACACTGAAAGTAATACTCCCGATAGCAGTAGCCTTTACAGGCCTTGTGATTGTTTGCAAAGACAGCATTGGAAAGGTTGACTTTAGAGGGATTATTATGGCTCTGGGTGCTGCGTTAGTATATGCATTCTATGTGATTTTAAGTAACCGTGTTGTCAAACAGCTTCCAGCTGTTATGTCCAGTGCGTTTATTACATTTTTTACAGCCGTAGCTCTTTTATCCGGTGGCACGGCATCAGGTTCTGTGTCACTTGATTTCAAACCTGTTACCTGGGTATATATAGCCGCATTGGTAATGATCTCGACTGTACTTGCATTAGCTGCTTTTTTAGCCGGACTTGACAGGCTGGGGTCCACAAAAGCATCCATACTTAGTATGCTGGAACCAGTCTTTGCGGTCATTTTTTCAGTGGCTTTTCTTGCGGAAAAACTTACTGTGTATCAACTTTTTGGCGGTATGATAGTAATAACGGGGGCCTTTATGGTAATAAGACCGCAAAAGACCGATAAAAAGAGTACAAATGGTAAAGAATTAAATTAACATAATATAATATTTACTGTTTATGTTATCCGTTCTATAATGTTTATAGATAAACTATCTTAAAGCTGTTTACATCTGAGCTTTTATTTCCACTAAAGCTACGATTCTGAATGAAAGGTATTTTTGCGTAGAGTTGCTGGTTCGCAAGCAATAAAATATTTCCCGGGAGGAAAAAATATGTTAAATGAATCAAGTTTCACGGTAAGAGAATCAGGCAGGAGGGAGGACAGTTTCTATATTGACTATTCCGGAGTGTACAGAATAGCTGATATAGCTAATCAGGCAGGCATTAAGAATGCAGAAATTAAGAAGATATATATAGATAACGGGGGAATCTATGATGAATCACTTGACATATATTACTTTAACAATATAGATAGCGCAAAAACAGTTATTTATGAAATTTTGAAAGGTATGAAGCCTGATGCCAGAGGAAGGCTTTTACTGCTGACAGAAGCGGAGATTGAATACATCCGGCAGGCATTGATAAACGAAGGTTCAAATAATTTGCATCTCAGTAATAAAGTAAAGGATGCGATCTTTAAGAAATTGAACAGATAAACCTATATAGCATGTAGGTATGAATGCTATATAGGTAGACAAAAAGTAAAAGTACAAAGATGTATGCATTTTTGTACAAATCTTTACAGGTTTATTATAGTACGTTAGCAGGCAGTACTAAATTTTCAGAGATACAAAATAAATAATTATTATGTAAATTAAATATTGTAATATTTGTGCTTTTAATATAATATATTAATGATAAATATACGGACTGACCGGGATTGTTTACAGTTGAGTGGATATACTTTTTGTAAACAATCTTTTTATTTACAAGGAAAATTCGTAATTTGTTATTAAGGATAGGGGGAACAATTATGGCAGGAATAAAAAACAGAATTTTTGTATGTGTATTGGCTTTGGTATTGATTTTGTCTCTGGCACTTAGCGCATGTGGAAAAGCAGACGATAGTATACTTCGTGTAGGGGTAGATGACAGCTATCCTCCAATGGAGTATAAGGACAAGGATGGTAAAACAACAATAGGGTTTGACGTTGATGTAGCAAAGGAATTGGCAAAAAAGCTTGGGAAAAAGGATGTTGAGTTTATATCAAATGACTGGACAGGTATTTTTGATGCCCTTGAAACAGATAAATTCGATGTAATTATTTCTTCTGTAAGTATTAATGATGAGAGAAATGAAAAACATTCTCTTACAAAACCTTATATAGCAAATAAGCAGGTTATAGTCACAAAGGCGGGAACAACAGCGATAAAGTCGCCTGAAGACTTGAAGGATAAGAAGGTAGGATTTCAGGCTGGTACTACATCTGAAGAATTCTGCAAGGATACTTTAAAACTTGATGAAAAGAATCTCAGTTCATATCCCTTAGTTACACAGCCTTTTATGGACCTTGAAGCTGGTAGGATTGAAGCAATAATGGTTGACGTAGTTGTTGCGAAATACTATATTGCAAACAATAAAGGCAAATTTGTACTTGCCTGGGAAAGCTCAGAAGCTGAACCTATGGCGCTCTGCTTCCCTAAAAAAGACACAGAATTGAGAGATAAGGCAAATCAGATATTGGATGAAATGCAGAAAGACGGAACTATGAAGGCTATTTCAGAAAAATGGTTTGGTGAAGACGTTACAAAGAACCTTGAGTGATATTTCGTATTTATGCGTTGGGCTGCGTAGGTTTATTGCAGTTCAACGCAGTTTTATGATTTGTGTAATGTATAACAATTAGGGAGTTGTTCAATTTGGATTTTGATAGGCTTATAGGATATATGCCAGCTCTTTTGGAAGGTGCACTGAACACGGTTTTGTTAACGGTTATTTCCGTTTTATTCGGGTCTGTACTCGGTCTTTTTCTGGCGCTTGGCAGACTTTCTAAAAACAAAATAGTCGATAGGATATGCTGGATTTATATTTGGCTGTTCAGGGGAACGCCACTTTTAATGCAATTGTTTTTCATTTATTATGCATTGCCAAAGATACATCCTGCACTTACACTGCCGGGACAGTGGATACCTGCACTACTGGCGCTTGCATTGAATTCCGGAGCATATCTGGCCGAAATTATCAGGGCAGCAATACAGTCAATTGATAAAGGCCAGATGGAAGCAGCCAAAGCACTTGGGATGAGTTATAGTCAGGCAATGAGGAGAATTATCGTGCCTCAATCCTATAGAAGGTTGATACCGCCTGTTGGAAATGAGTTGATAGCATTATTGAAGGATTCTTCACTTGTTGCAATGATTGCAATGACCGAGCTTATGAAAGTGACAAATCAGATATCCACCAGGGAATCTGATGCAGCAATTTACTTGCCTGCAGCAATACTGTATCTGTCGATGACCACGTTGTTTACCTATGTTTTTGAAAAGCTGGAAAAGAAATATTCTGTATATGAATAGGGGGTGGAGCGAATGATGGTTAAAATGGAAAATGTGGCAAAGTCATTCGGAACCCTTGAGGTGCTTAGAAATATCAATTTTGAGGTAACACAAGGAGAGGTTGTCTGTATTATAGGCCCAAGTGGTTCCGGAAAGAGTACCATACTGAGGTGCTTGAACCATCTTGAAAGGATTACTTCCGGCAGGGTATTTATCCAGGGAAGGCTGGTGGATGAAAGAATTAACGGAAAGGATCAGCTGAAGATATCTCACAAGCAGGTTTCTGAGATTTGTACGGAACTTGGCATGGTATTTCAGAGATTTAACCTGTTTCCACATATGACTGTATTAGAAAACATAATAGAGGCGCCTGTCACTGTCAAAAAAGTGCCTAAAGAAGAAGCTTCAAGATATGCTGCTGAACTGTTGAAAAAGGTAGGACTCGAAGATAAGCGGGATGAATATCCCTCCAGGTTGTCCGGAGGTCAGCAGCAGAGGGTTGCCATAGCAAGAGCCCTTGCTATGAAACCAAAGATAATGCTGTTTGATGAACCAACTTCAGCACTTGACCCTGAACTGGTAGGTGAGGTGCTTGAAGTAATGAAAGAACTGGCACGGGAAGGTATGACCATGATAGTGGTAACACATGAGATGGGCTTTGCCAAGGAAGTAGCTAACAGAGTATTGTTTATGGATAGAGGAGAGATTCTTGAGGAAGGTGTACCGGCTGATATATTTTCTAACCCTAAGCATGAAAGAACCAGATCATTTCTACAAAAAGTGCTATAATATATGGGAAAATGCCGTTTGCAGAAGCAAATGGCATTTTTATTTATGCTACTACATCTATATGTTGGATTGTACCGGCAGTGCCGTTTTCTTATAAAATATTCCTGTATTTCATTTATAGGGTTGCTTGTAGTATCTTAATAAGTTAGAATAAAATATTGTGGAATAAATACGATTTGATTTATTTGTGAGGTAAATATGTCGGATAAAATGGAATTAAAGTTATTGGAACGGGTAAGAAGCTATATGGAAAAGCTCATATCTTCTGCTTTTGAGGTATTATTGTTTACTTTTATTATGCTGGTTAAGAGCATATTCTTTAATAGAGAAATCTCACTTACCTTTACAAATATAGTGTTTATGTTATCATCTATCGGTATGGTTCTTGTTTTTACGAGTTTTTCATTGTGGTTTAAAAGGAAAATAAGAATCATGATTCTTATATTTTGGGATTTGGTGTTAACTGTATTTATGATTGCAGACATGGTTTATTTCAGGTATTTCAATGATGTGATATCCGTACCGGTCTTAAGGCAGGCTGTGTTGATGGATACTCTTCAAAGTAGTATATCAAGTCTCTTCAGAATCAGTGACATCTTTTTTGTTTTTGATATCCTGTTATTTATTGCAGTATTGATTATTACTGCAGGAAAAACCAACTTTTCCGGCCCCACACTGAAACAGCGTGTGATAAGCGCCTCTTCAGTTTTGCTCATAGGTATATGCTTTGTGTCTTACGGCTTTTTTGACATAAACCGGACTATGGGCAGTAAAATATTTGATAATGTTTTAGACCGTACTTTTTTTGTCCAGAATATCGGCATCATTAATTACCACGGCTTTGACATATATGCAACTGTATTAAAGAGCACTTTGGGGGACAAGGGTATTTCTGAAGAAAGGAAAAAGGAAGTACTGCAGGCTTTCAAAAGCATGGAGAAAAAGCAGGGTACAAATCTGACAGGAGCTGCAAAAGGCTATAACCTTATTGTAGTACAGGCAGAAGCATTTCAGAACATGCTTATTGATATGAAGGTTAATGGAAGGGAAGTTACGCCAAATCTTAATAGATTTATAAAAAAGAGTGCATATTTCAAAAACTACTTTTCTCAGACAGCACAGGGAAGTACATCAGATGCGGAGTTTCTGTCCAATGCATCCTACTACCCTCTGACTGAGGGCTCGGTGTATTTCCGGTATCCCAATAATACATTTGATACTCTTCCTAAAGCAATGAAAGGTCTTGGCTACAAGACTTATGCAATGCATGCTTATAAGGGAAGCTATTGGAACAGATCTTTTGTTTATCCTGTTATCGGATTTGACCATTTCTATAATATGCCGGACTATAAATTTAATGAGAGTGTAGGCTGGGGACTTGGTGACAAGTCATTTTTCAAGCAGTCGGTAGATAAGCTGAAAAAAATCGATAGCCCTTTTCATGCATTTCTGATATCACTTTCGGCCCATCATCCGTATGATGCTTTCAACGATATTTCTAATTTTGATGTTGCACCCTATGAACATACATTTCTGGGTAATTATCTGAAAGCTCAGCATTATGCAGATGAGGCCCTGGGAGAGCTTTTTATGGAACTGGAAAACAGTGGTTTGATGGGAAATAGTGTAATTGTAATATATGGTGACCATGCAGGAATTCAGAAGGAAAAGACTGAAGAGTACAAAGAATTTTTAAATTTGAATGATAATGCAGAACTTAGACTGATTCAAATGTCAAAAGTACCGCTTATAATACATTTTCCCGGTGATAAGGCAGCGGGGGTAAGGGAGACTGCGGGAGGGCAGATCGATTTATACCCTACTCTGGCCAATCTTTATGGAATCAAGCCTGCATATGCACTTGGCAAGGATTTGTTTAACTCAGACATAGGTTATGCTGTGTTTAGAAATGGGAATATTACTGACGGTACAACTGCATATATAAAATCTGCAAACTTGTGCTTCGATATTGTTTCAGGACAGGAAAGGGATCTGAATACATTAAGTGAAAAAATTGAATTTGCTGAAAAACAACTAGAAGTATCGGATGATATTATAAGCGGCAACCTGATAAGTTATTTTCTAAAAGATAAAAGTAAATAATTGTGCGGTTTAGCATCCATCACCTTCTTGAGACTGCTGTCATATTTTATTAGGAGAACAGTTTTGTTTTGGAAAAAATATATTAAGCATAGCAGCAATTGAGGTGTGAAAATGTGAACAATGATGTATATGCCGATAACTGTAATTCTTACTTTCAGCCTGAATACTCCATGATAGGAGACATAGAGGAGTACATACAAAATGAATTAAAAGACAGTATGTATTATTTTGAGCTCTCTAAAAAAGCGCCCTCACAGATGGCCAAAGATTTGCTTGAGGAGTTTTCTAAAGATGAAAAGACCCATGCTGAAGGATTTGTCAAAGCCTATGGAATTCTCACAGGTTTGATGTTTCATAGTATGGATGTGGGTGTACAACAGATACCCGAATACAGCGAAGCACTGAAGTCAAGATTCTTATCAGAAACAAGTGAGAGTAAGAAGTATAGTGATCAATACCTGAAGACCAGAAACCAATTCTTGAAGGACTTGTTTTTTTCCATAAGCTCCTCAGAAGCACAGCATGCAATGAAAATACTGTTGTTGATGTGTGAAGCATAAATAATGAAGGAACTGTATTTTTGTAATATGCTCCCCCGTGGTAATGAGTTACTATTACTAAAACTGTCTATCACAAAAGGAGCATAACATTGTAGTACAGTTCCTTATTGTCTATGGTACAAAGAATGTAAAAATTTTTATTATCCATTCACTGATATTTGGATACGCAGATTTTATCAGGTTTGATACCTGTTCCGGTGCCAGGTGACCGACAGTTTCCAAGGAGTAGCTGCTTCCTGCTGCATTTCCGCTTATTATGTATTCTCCTATTGCTTTTCCTCCTATTGCTACTACACCTTTTGCATAACCACCAAGTGCGATTTTACCGAAAGCAGCTCCGCCGATAGCTCCAAGTCCGACTGCACAACCGCCGACCGCCAAAAGACCTATAGCAAGACCGCCCAGCGAAACACCACCAACAGCAGCTCCGCCCAGAGCCAGCAGACCCAGTGAAATTGCACCCAGACTCAGGCCTCCAAGAGAAACCGCCCCCATTGAAATTACTCCTATGGAAATATCACCTAAAGCAATAATTCCTTTAGCTACCGCCGGTTTTCCCATCCCCCAGCCCCTTCTAAGCTTGATATGAACTAGAGGTAAGCCGAAGAGGATTTTTTTCGATTTGTACTCATAAAAATAGTTGTTAAGGAAATATTGTGTTTGTACCTGCTGATGTATAAGCTTTTCCATCTCGGGATTCTTTTCTTCATACATTGTACTCATGAATTCCTTTGCTACCTCTTCAGGTCTGCCCATTCTAGCTATTACAACGTCAATATTTTCATTTTTGACGGCTATGCTGATATGAGAGCGGAGATCTTTCGCTATCCTGTCCTTCAAGGCTTTATGAGCTGTAATATGACAGATAACTTCTTTTACATAACTTTCTATTTTAGCATCCATTTTTATACCTCCCACTGCATTATGGATTTTACTACATCCAACAAAGCTTTTAGTTCCTTTTCCATGTTAACCAGTTCAGAACGGCCTTCCTTTGTAATTCTATAATATTTCCTAGGTACGCTTCGCCTATCAGAGGAATCCTGTTCCCAACAGCTCTCAATCAAGCTGTTGTCCTCAAGCCTGTAAAGAATGGGGTATAGGGTACCTTCTTTCATTTTAAAAACACCTCGGCTTTTTGTGTCAAGTTCCTGCATGAGTTGATATCCGTACATGCTTTGGCTGCTGAGGAGTTTCAGGATAAGTATCTCTATTATGCCTTTCTTAAGCTGTTTGTTTATTTCAGCCACTGCATTTCCATAGTCCACATAAACACCTTCTTAAACCATATATTTAGTATTACTAAATATATGATAATGGAAAATATTTAATCTGTCAACAATAAAAAGGAAGCCTACTCATGCAGGCTTCCTGAACAACTTTATATCTGGTTATCCGAGCATATTCTGTAAGTCGGTATTTGCATTGCCTGTAAGTTTCAACCCAAAGGTCTTCTGCAATACATCGACAACACCTGGTGCAAGGAATTCGGGTGCTTTTGGTCCTATCCGTATATCCTGTACACCGAGACTGAATAGGCCGAGAAGTATAGCAACAGCTTTTTGTTCAAACCATGATAATACAATAGAAAGAGGAAGTTCATTTACTGTACAGTTAAATGCGCCAGCCAGTGCTACTGCGATCTTAACGGCCGATCCCGAGTTGTTGCACTGCCCGAGGTCAATATATCTTGGAATAATAGTTCCAGGAACTACACCAAAATCATGGTCGTTGAATCTGAACTTACCACATGATGTTGTAATAATTACGCAATTTTGTGGAATTGAAAGTGCAAGCTCTCTGTAATATTCCCCGCCTTTACCGGGAGCATCGCATCCTGCTATTACGAAAAATCTTTTTATCTTACCTGATTTTACGGCATCAATGATTTCCGGAGCGATTCCAAGCACTGTTTCATGATGATATCCGGTCACAAGTGTCTTATCAGATTGTATATTTGCTTCAGGAAGGGAGAGTGCCTTATCTATTATTGGTGAAAAATCATCATTTTCTATCTTCTTTACTCCTTCCAGACCGGCAACGTCATAAGAGAAAAATCTGTCTCCGTATGTGCCTTTGATTGGCATCAGACAGTTTGTCGTTCCCAGTATTGCACCTGGGAATTCTTCAAAAACCTTTCTTTGATCATACCAGGCTTTACCTACATTGCCTTTCAGGTGGGGATATCTCTTTAGCTGAGGGTATCCGTGAGCCGGAAGCATTTCTGAGTGTGTATATATGTTAATACCTTTTCCTTCAGTTTGTTTTAGCAGTTCTTCCAGAGCAAACAGGTTGTGGCCTGTTACAAGTATGCATTTTCCTTCAACCTTGTCTTCTGAAACAGTAACAGGCTGAGGTACTCCTAGCTTTGCTGTATGTGCCTTGTCGAGAAGATCCATTACTCTTACTGTTGCAGTACCTACCTTCATTGCCATATCTATATGTTCGGACAAGTTAAAGTTTGAGTTTGTCAATGTCATATATAAAGCTTCATGAGTGACCCTATCAACTTCGGTATCACTACAGCCAAGCTGGCGGGCATGTGTAGCATAAGCAGCTATACCCTTTAAACCGAATATGATAGTATCTTGAAGACTTGAAATATTTTCGTCCTTTCCGCATACACCAATCTTAGTGCATCCTCCACTGGGACATTGCTCACACTGGTAACAAAACATTTTGAATTCCTCCTTAAGTAATTTGGATTGTTTGATTCGATAATCTTATTCTATAAGATTTCTATGAATTGGTATGTTAACTATGACACAATATCCTGTGATTTATATCACAAGCTCAAATAAATAAGTGCACAGGATAATCCTGTGCACTTATTTATTTGAGCTTGTGGCCCATCTTCACTTTCTTATCCTTTCTCTCTACCATACCCGGAGAACCAAAACTTTCAAGTTGTGCCTTCTGCGACTTAACTTCTCTTGGAACTGGCTGGCCTCTGTGTTCTGGAATTTCTGTAGCGAACTCCTGTTTGGCAAAATCTTTTTTATTTCTGTATATATCCTTTGACATATGAAATCTCCTTTTTGAATAAAATACTGACATTATACGTATTTTTTGCACCAATAAATCATGTTATTCAAATATTATTTAGCATAAAAGCAAATAAAAGTATGCTTACCCTGAAGTGTTATTCCAGCTAAATTTTTCTGGTAACAAGCTTTCTTTATACTAAAATACTTTTGCAAAATAAAATAGAAGGAGGTAAAATGTAGAAGCTCGTTTTATAAAGTCTAAAAATGTGTCAAAATGAGTTTTTATGTAAAAAATGCTCGAAAAAGTTTAGTTTACTATTATGCATCATTATGGTAAAATATCCAATATAAAACAAATGTCAATTTCAAGGAATTTTTACAAAGTTTTATTGCTAGATTATGTCAGTTTTTATTCTTCTGTTTTCCAAAATAAAGATATAATGATTTATCGGTAAGTTCTATACTCCTTTATTATATATAAAAAAGTGCGGTATTTACTGTAAAATAAAGGCACGAATACATATACATGGAGATTATGTAATTAATTTTATGATTTATTAAAATTAATATGAATTGGAAACGGTTTGTACAATGCTGGATTGCAATTCTTATTTATTTTGCATATTATTAATAATTTTGGAAGGAGAGTATAGTGATGACTTGCAAAAATCTCGATGAACTGTTTGCAAAGATAAGAACAATAACCGGTGTGGGGGATATCGGGTATCACGAAATACGTGACGGGAGGCTTAATCCTGTACATAAAACAAATACAGATGCTCTGGGAGTAGAAAAGTGGAAAAGTACTCATGCCGAGAGACCGGTGTATATTGAAAAAACTCCCATACTGAAAGAGTTATTAAACACCGGTAAGGCGTCGTCAATAGCAAATACAAAGAGTGACTCCCGTTCGGACGATGCATTCTTTCTTTTTGGAATTGACAGTATTTTAATAATACCTGTTGTTCAGGAGGAATGCATTAAAGGCATAATATGCATAGCTTCCATAGGAAAACTCCATGAATTCTCTAAAGAAGAAATAAACGAATGTACAAAAGCAGTTAATAAACATTTCAATTCATAATACTTTTATCGTATTGGAGGTTACAAAATGAAAATATCTGAAGCAATTTTGAAGTATCTTAAGGAGAATGGAGTTGAGTGCATATTCGGAATACCGGCAGGAACAGTAAGCCCGATTTTTGATTCTATGAACAATATTGACATAGAACTGATTATTACAAAGAATGAAGCAGGAGCAGCATACTCGGCAGCAAGGTATGCAAGTATGTCGAAGCAGCTTGGTGTTTGTATAGGGGCAGGCGGCGTGGGTGTAAATAATATGGTGAACGGTATTGCGGATGCAATGAGGGCAAAAGCACCGGTACTTGTGATAACCGGATATGTAAACAGATGGCAGATAGGAAAAGGTGCGATACAAGAGCTGGATACAAAAGATATTTTGAAGCCTATTACAAAATACAGTAATACTATTCTATATGAAGAAATGGTGCCTGGGGAACTGAAAAAAGCAATAGAGCTCGCACTTACGCCCCCGATGGGACCTGTACACATTTGTATACCCGTAGATATACAAGGTGCACAGCTACCGGTTGAAATGCCGGAAAAAGTCGATATTGCCAGGGTAAGACAAATACAATTTAACAGACATTCACTGCAAAAAGCCTTGGATATAATCAATAATGAGAAATACGGCATTATAATGGTAGGGAAAGGCTGCAGAGGAATGTCTGAGAAAGTTATGAAACTTAGCGAGCATTTGCAATGGCCTATCATAACTACTCCTGAGGGGAAAGGGGTTGTGCATTCGGATTTTTATCTGAACCTAGGGAATTATGGTTTTGCAGGAACTGATGCAGCCGACGAATATGTTGAAAAAGGCCCTGCAACTTGTATATTAATACTTGGGACAAGCCTGGGTGAGCCATCTACATATAACTTCAATCAAATGCTTGTAAAGGGGAAAAAGGTTATACATGTAGATTGGGATATCCGGGAGTTGGGTAAGGTCTTTGAGACGGATGCAAAGATTCATGGCGACCTGGAATATGTGCTTACAGAAATAATCAGAAACTGCAGGAAATCCAATATGATTTTTAATCGCCCGGAACTTAATAAGCAATATGAATGTAACCATACAGGGTTATCATTAAGGCTTTTTCTGGAACAAATTACAAGAATATTACCCATGGATACCCGCTATGTTTGTGATATTGGTGAATATACCAACTTTGTTTTCAAATACCTCTCAATTCCCGAGGGCGGAGATTTTGAAGTTAATATAAATTATGGTGCGATGGGTTCCGCAATAGCCGGCTCTTTAGGCGCATATATGGCCGATGCCAAAAAGCCTCTTTCCATATTTGCCGGTGACGGGTCCTTCTTCATGAACGGAGCAGAGGTTTTGACGGCTAAAGAGTACAAGCTGCCGATCATATATATAATTAGCAATAATGCAATGTTGGGTTATGTTGACCGGGGACACAGCTTTTTGTATGGAAGAACGCTACGAGGTTTCAGACAGGAAAGAATATCGATTGCCGATATGATGCGCTCGGTTGGTGTGAAGTCCATGCAAATCAGATGTTTGGATGATATGAAATATATTAGTACATTTATAGAAAAAGCTGATGGACCGTGCGTGATTGAATTAATTACTGACGGGAGTGAGCCCGCGCCCATTCTAGACAGGCTAAAAGCCCTGAGAAAAAGTACTGCGTAAGTATTTTGACAATACGTATGTAAATAATGAAAAGCTGAGGATTTTACTCGGCTTTTTTTATTTTCTTAAAATCTAATTAAGTTTATTGAAAAATTGCAATTTTTTAAGGAATTTTAAGTTTTTATTAGAAAAAGCTTCCTATTTTGGCTAAATAGGAGTATACAAAATTCGACAACATTTGTAATAATGTGTAATATTAGTTTAAAATAGCTCAAATAAGCAAGTAATTACTAACCCAGGCAGTAATACACATATCATAACAGTGTAAAGAACATTGCTGCTTACAGCTGAAATCTTTAAGTAGATTAAGCTGATTCTAAAAGATATATTTACCGTGTGGTAGATATCCTTCAACATCATTCAACTATTCTTTCTTATAACAAATGAATACTGGATTACTGAAAACGCAGGTATTATTAATAACTTTCCAGTATAAGTATTATTTTTTATGGAGGTGCAATTTTGAGTTCTACAAAGATTGTTAATGTCAAAATTAAGGTTTTGGTAGTTTTTTCCGCCTTAAGTATTTTGTTGATTCTCTCTTCGTTGTTTTTTGTTCACCTCAAGTTATCATCAGTAAGTTTTATCCTTTATCCTTTAGCAGGAATTCAGCTGATAGTTTTATTTCTGGCTCTGTATTACTACAGTCTGACTAAGAAAGTGATGGATAAGGCAAAGGAAGCTGCTTTGGGCAGAATGGACATTAGAGTCGATGTTGAAGGGAAAAACGAGATAGCAGTAATTGCCGGGTATATAAATACGATTTTAAAAACTACTGAAGATGTAATTTCAGAAATGGCTGAAATAGGAGCAAGCATTACTGCTTCATCACAAGAGATACTGGCATCGTCCCAGCAGGTAAATATGACTTCAAGGCAGATTACGGCAACAGTGGATGAACTTGCTAAGGGGGCTATGGAACAGGCAACTTCTACAGAGAAGGGCAGCTTGATGATAAACGAAATTGTAAACGGGCTTAAAGAAATTTCTGGCGAAATGCAATATGCAGAGACTTTGGTTGATGAGTCAAAAGAAAATGTAGTAACAATAAAACAAGCAATTGAGCAGCAAGTATTCAAAATGGGGGAAAATAAAGCGATTTCTGAAAAAGTTCATTTGACTGTTAATGAACTGCGGAGGAAATCTGATGAAATAATACATATTCTTGAGGTAATACGCGGAATAGCCGAACAGACTAATCTACTATCGCTAAACGCCGCAATAGAGGCTGCAAGAGCTGGCGAACATGGAAAGGGGTTCGCAGTTGTTTCTGACGAGATAAAAAAGCTTGCAGAGCAATCAAGTCAGTCTGTTAAAAAGATTGCCCTAATTATTGACGATGTGAACAATGCTGTTGAAAGTACTGTATTGGAAATAAACAGGTCAAATTCTGCAGTATATGAACAGGAAATGGCTTTAGATCAGACTGTAAAGGCATTTGATGGTATTTGTTCCACAATTGACTCTATAGCTACAAATGTCAAGACAGTGGCGGAGGCTGCAGAAGAACTGAATAACAGTGCGGTACACGCGGGGGAATTGATTATGGACATAGCAAGTGTATCGCAGGAGGCAGCAGCAAGTACGGAGGAGATATCTGCTTCAATTGAAGAAGAGGGAAATTCCATACAACTGATATTTGAATGTGCTGAAGAGCTGGGGGGGATAGCTTCCAGGTTTGAAAAAACCAGTAGCTTTTTATAAGGAAAGACAAAAACAAGATGAATAATTTTTATTAACCTCACAAAACAGGCATTTATGCAAATTCCTATAATTTTTTAAGGAGGATTTATATGTTAATTTCTGATGTAAAAGGAATGTACAAATTGGAGTTTAATCCGGGTAGGAATATTTGTTATGAGACAAATACCGGATTATGGACAAAAGAGGATTATATGAGGTATCACAATGATTATGCTACGAAAATCAGTACTATGTTAAAGGGAAAACCATGGGCCAAGTACATAGACCTAAGAAACTATAAGGTATCTAATATAACCAGTGAAATACAAATGCATGCAGAGTGGATGGAAAAAAATAATGTTACTACAATTGCGGTTATCGTGGATAGCGCAATAGCTAAGATGCAAATGAACAGGGCTGGTGGGGGAAAATTCGATCAACAGGCGTTTACAGATGAGAAGGAAGCTGATGCATGGCTTAAATCAAAAGGGTTTTAGTTCTGAAAATTGCATTAATATCACTAAAGAGGACAACTGTAAAAAAAGTTAAACCAGAATTATAATTCTGGTTTAACTTTTTTTACAGTGAATAACATAATGCCTTTGGGTGAGTGAGAGCCGGGGGAGTGTGGAAAGAAGCTCATATCCTGAAATTTGCTGATTCCGGTAGGAGAATCTTCATGCCAGGTAATTGCTTTGTTTATTCTCTGATTTTCCTGCGCTTTATGATAGCAAGGTCATGGTATTTGTTCATTCTGCCCCACCTTCGTACACCAAAATCCCTCTCAAAATCAATATGTTCAATAATCCAGTTTTGATTTTTAAAAGCATGCAGACTTTTCGGATTATAGTAAACAACGGTAAGCTGCCTGTCTGTAGATAGCTCCGATAACCGGTTTTCAAAGCTTTTGACCTTTTCCTCACAGAAAGGATTATAAAAATAAAATATCGTACCGTAAGGTGGAAGATTGGATATAGCATCGCCGGAAATAATGCGTACATTTTTATGCCGTTTTAGCTGCGCAGAGGTTTTGGCTGCAATTTTAGGGTCTAACTCCAATCCGATAATTCTATTTTTATATTTCTGACTTAGCCAATAGTTGATTACCCTGCCTTTTCCGCACCCAACATCTACCAGAACATCTGAGGGAGTGATCTTTAGGTTTCTGAATATCAAGGGCATAACGGAATAATCTGTGTGGTAAGTGTCATTTGCTCCAAAGTCTTTGAATAGTGATTTATGGTTACCGCGCAGAGACCTGCCACTATACCTGAAATCCAAAAAGGTATTGCGAATAAAGGATGTCAAGCAGTAAAATACTACGTAAACAATGTATTTTATTGTGTAGGCAAAACCCTCTTCATGAACCCTGGACTTCAACCTGTAGGAATAACTCATACGTTTCAACTCCTGGAATTTTTTGCTCTTTTTATCGCATGATTATGAAAACAATCACCGGTTGATTATAGTATGCTACATATAGGACGTTTTTCTGCATAATCCTGAAATTTCATGTATTTGTATTGTTTATAGAAAAGGATTCATTATTTCACACGTACACAGCATTGGGAATTAAATCATTTGTAATAGAAAAAAGCTAGCTGTAATAATTTTCTTTTTCAATTACCTCAGCTAGCTTTATATATTATGTTAATATATGGGGTTATACCCTCACATCCAATTCTTTACCGAAATGTTTGTTTTCGATTTTCTTTACGTTATCCATAAAGAAGTCCTTTTTGTTATCGGCTTTTGTTACTGTCCTGGTTTCGCCTCCGGAAACATAGGATCTCCCGCATTCCGGACATACGCTTGTTTCGAGCTTAACACTCTGAGATATAACTTTCCTGTTTTCTCCTGCTGCTTTAGCAGATTCATTTCTAACATGTTCCTGCTCATGAGACATTACGACTGAAGCCGATACACTGGGATCAATATGCGCCGGTGTTTTAAAAGAAACCCCCGGATCATTTGAACCATCCTGATATTTTCTGTTGCTGCAGGTTTCACAATCAATTTGACCAATACGTTTCTGCATACGCACATAAGGGTCACTTTGCTCATTACCCTTTATTTCGGCAATTTTACCATTACCGGATATGTTATCTGCAGCTTCCGGGATTCTTGAGAAGCTGTTATTTGTATGGGTATAGGTGTTTTGATACGGATTGAAGGAAATGCTCATAAAACTTCACTTCCTAAATACTAATATTTCTAATGGCCATAAATGTAAGTAAGAGAGTTAATATTTTAATATAGTATTACCATATCATACTATACAAAATATGTAAATATTTATTATGGTAAACCAGGTACAAATTGTATTTGAACAACTTAGAAAATATATAGTATAATTGGGTCAAAAGGGATACAAATTTGGGGGAAAAGCCTTACGGATTAAGCATGGCCTGCTATATATGCTAAAAACAACAGCAGGTTGAAGAACAGTTTGAGACTGCTTTAAAATATTTGTGTCAGAGTATACTTTTTTATATGCATGGATGTGCAGGATTTATATTCTTTAACGTATTTAATCCGTATATTGTCCGGTACAGAAAAATCTACGGTACGTTATTGGAAATTGCCTCCATACATCATATTGTCACGAAAGCGGTTTGCGTGATCCCTTCTAAAAAGGTCCGGTAGGAGTAATCTACCGCGTGTTGTTTTATAGCGGGTGAGTAAATAACCCGTGTCTGAAAAATATAGAGGCTTTTCCTTCGGATTCCCTGCATCATTTATGTGTAGGGTTTCAAATTTTTATTGTTTTGTAAATACTTCATACCATATTTTTTGTATAATAAATCTATGGGTTTTTTATAATCTTAATATTATATTTCTACATATGTTAAAGGTGGGTGCATACAAATGAAAAAAGGTTTAAGAGCAATTTCGGCTTTACTGATTTCCATAGCTGTAACTCTCACAGGGTGTACAAGCAGCCCTGATACTGATAAAGACAAACAGCCAAATAACCAAAACCAGAATACTGTCCAATCAACACAACCGGTAAAAAACGAGGGTACCGGCAAAACAACTGTACCTGATAAAAATACAGGGGATAATCAAGGGGATATAGACCTTGCGAAAGTAAAACCAAATGAAGCAGGAAAAATAATGGTTGTGATGTTTCATAATTTTATCGAAACTTATAAGTCCGGAGACAAGCAATACACAACAACCTTCGGTGAATTCAGAAGTTTGCTTCAGACGTTGTATGACAAGGGTTATAGACTTGTTAATATGAATGATTATATAAATAATAATATAGATATACCTGCAGGTAATATACCTATGGTGTTTACTTTTGATGATGGGACAGCAGGCCAATTCAATCTGGTTGAGGAAAATGGACAGCTTGTTGCAAGCAAACAATCTGCAGTCGGTATTATGGAAGAGTTTAATAAGCAGCACCCTGATTTCGGCCTTAAGGGTACTTTCTATGTTAACCTTGGGGACAATACTTTTACTGGAAAAGGAACACTTGCCGAAAGATTAAAATATTTAAAGGATAAAGGCTTTGAGATAGGAAATCACACATATACTCATATTGACTTGAAGACAGCTAAGACAGCCGATAAGATTATTGAGCAGGTTGGTGGCAATCAAAAGGCAGTAGAGGAGCTTGTACCAGGGTATAAGCTTACGACTCTCGCACTTCCCCTCGGACATTGGGCTAAGGAAGAAATAAGAGGTTATGTGACAAGAGGTGAGTTTGAAGGGGTTAAGTATGAAAATGCAGCTATAATGCTTGTGGGCGCAAATCCTGCACCCTCACCTGTCAGTGTGAAATTTAAGCCGCTGGCAACTCCCAGGGTAAGGGCAACAGGGATTGAAAAGGTTGACGCGGACCTTGCCTGGTGGATGGAGAAAATGTCTGTAAGTGAACAGTATGTTAGTGATGGAAATGCAGATACTATAACAGTTCCAAAAGCGAAAGAGGCAGGAGTAGATAAGAATCTTTTAAACGGAAAAAAACTCATTGTATACTAGTATAGAAAATTAGCCTCTTCTCAAAGGGAAGGGGCTAATTTTTTTATATGGCTTATGAAGGACGATGGATATTTTGAAAAATATGTGTTATAATATGTACTATATAGAAATATAAAGACTTATATCCATATATTGTATGAGTGCATGATGTTTCAAATGAAAAACCTTTTTTTTATATCATAAAAATAAGGTTTTTCTGTAATTATTAAGTATTTATAATTTATATATTATTTTCAAACATCAATCATTTTATTTAAGGAGTGTTTGGAATGGCTAAGGAAAGTATTAAGAAGCTTCAGACAGATAGTGATGTAAAAAGAAAAGCAGTAAAACTTGTGATTTCTCATTTGAAGAAAAAGGTGCCAAACGAGTTTGTTGGGTCGGATCATCTGGAAGAATGGGTGGGTGAAATGGAAAAAGTGCTTGAAAATCCTGAGTTTAACCTCAAGGACTATATCCAAATGAGGAAAAACCTTAACGATGTAATCGAAAGAACACTGGATGAGGAGATAAGATTCAAGCTTAGGGATTCCTGGTATAGCTTAGGAAAGGCATTAGATAAAAAAGTGAAGATCAATTAAAATAGAGGGAAGGGTTCGAGTAACCTTTCCCTCTATTTTAGTTGTACATTTTACTTGTGATTTTATAAAAAGGTAATCTTACAGTATCCGGCAGCAATGTCTTTATATTAATGAAAAAAGGATGTACGTATATGTTGATTTAGATGGAAATATTATACATATAAATGGAAATATTATATTATTAAATTGCTTATATGAATAGGGGGAGTCGGATGATGCTCGAATATCAGATAGATGAAAATATAGATGTAACTCTTGCAGAAAAAATCAAAAGAGAGCTTGTATCTACTCTTAAAATCAAAGGTATCAATATAGCGGGAATCCAGATAGAGATGAATTCTGGAAAAATTAATATTGAAGTATTTATGGGTGAATAAAACAAAAAGGCGATCTTATCGCCTTTTTGTTTTATTTGGTTATTTGGATAATGACAGGAATTCTTTTCCCTGAACGATGGATTGCTTTATGCTTTCTACCGCAGGCCCGCCTGGCAGATTTCTTCCGGAAATGCACTTTTCAAGGCTGATCTCTTCATAAACGTCTTCTTCAATATTTTCTGAAAAACTTTTGAATTCACTCATCGTCAAATGATCTATGGACTTATTGTTTTCTATACAGTAGAGTACCATTTTACCTATTATCTCATGAGCACTGCGGAACGGAATACCCTTTTTTACCAGATAGTCAGCTATATCCGTTGCATTGGTAAATCCACCCTGAGCAGCATTATACATATTCTCTTTGCGTACCCTCATAGTGGAAATCATTTTTGTAAACACAGGCAGGCACATTTTTACTGTATCTACTGCATCAAATATTGCCTCCTTATCTTCCTGCATATCCTTGTTATATGCCAGGGGAAGGGATTTCATCACGGTCAGAAGAGTCATCAGACTGCCGTAAACCCTTCCGGTCTTACCCCTGACCAGCTCTGCAACGTCAGGATTCTTTTTCTGAGGCATGATACTGCTTCCTGTGCTGTAAGCATCATCCATCTCGATGAACCCGAATTCGTGTGACGACCAAAGTATTAGTTCTTCACTGAAACGGCTTAAGTGCATCATTAAAATAGAAAAGCAGGATGAAAGCTCTATGGCGAAATCTCTGTCACTAACCCCATCCAGACTGTTTTCCGTAATAGAGGCAAACCCCAGTTCATCTGCTACCATTTGTCTGTCGAGAGGGTAGGTAGTACCGGCAAGTGCGCCTGAACCCAGGGGCATTATATTTGTACGTTTATAGCAGTCATGAAGCCTTTCCATATCTCTTTTGAACATCTGAAAATATGCCATCATATGATGAGCAAGAGTAATGGGTTGGGCCCTCTGAAGGTGTGTATAGCCGGGAAGGATTGTGTTCAAATTGCTTTCTGCAATGCTGATGATTGCATTTTCCAGCTCTTTGAGCATGTTGTTTACTGCTGTTATTTCATCTTTTAAATACATTCTTATATCAAGAGCTACCTGATCATTTCTGCTTCTTCCGGTATGAAGCCTTTTTCCTGTGTCACCGATTCGTGATATAAGTATCTTTTCTATATTCATATGGATATCTTCTGCATCTACCTCAAATTCTACAAGGCCGTTTTCTATATCATGAAGTATCTCCAATAGTGTTTTCTGTATAAGACCGGCATCTTCCTGAGGAATGATTCCGCATTTTCCAAGCATTTTGGAGTGAGCGACACTTCCAAGTATATCCTGCTTATACATTCTACTATCAAACCTGATTGAAGAATTGAAATCGTCAACAAGCCTATCGGTAGCTTTCTCGAACCTACCGCCCCAAAGTTTCATAATTAATATCACCTCTTCTTCAATCTTTCCTTTTCCCTTACCTTTTATATCACTATGCGTTTTCTACTATTGCCTAGAGCTTGTCGCTTGGTGACTGATTTTTACTTTCCTTTGTTTTTTTCCATCATCAGAGATCTTACCTTCATAGGCAGACCGAAGAGGTTGATAAAGCCCTCAGCGTCTTTCTGGTTGTATACTGCATCTCTGCCGAAAGTGGATAATTCTTCACTGTACAGAGAGTAATCAGATTTAGCTCCTGCAGGCATGCAGTTTCCTTTGTAAAGCTTCATTCTGACTGTGCCTGTTACAGTTTCCTGTGTACTGTCAACAAAAGCGGAAATTGCTTCGCGGAGAGGTGTATACCATTGACCGAAGTAAACTAGCTCGGCGAATCTCTGGGCAACAATATCCTTATAGTGTAATGTATCCCTATCAATGCATAACAATTCAAGTTCTCTATGTGCGGCATAGAGAATAGTTCCTCCTGGGGTTTCGTATACACCCCTGGATTTCATACCTACAAGCCTGTTTTCTACCATATCTACTATACCGACGCCATTTTCCCCGCCGACTTTATTGAGTACTTCCATCATTTCTATAGGACTGTATTCAACACCATTTACCTTTTTAGGAATACCTTTTTCAAAGTATATTTCCACATAGGTTGGTTTATCTGGTGCTTTTTCCGGCGATACCATGAGCTTCAGAATTTTCTCATACTGAGGCTCGTTCCAAGGGTCTTCCAGGTCCTGGCCCTCATGGCTTAAATGCCACAGGTTTCTGTCCATACTATAGTTGTCTTTCTTTGTAACGGGTATAGGTATATTCCTTGCCTGCGCATAGTCTATTGCATCTTCTCTGGACTTAATATCCCATATTCTCCAAGGAGCTATTATTTTTAGGTGAGGTGCAAGTGCTTTGACAGTAAGTTCAAATCTTACCTGGTCATTTCCCTTTCCCGTAGCACCATGGCATATGGCGGTAGCTCCTTCCTGTATAGCTATCTCAACCATTCTTTTTGCAATGATAGGCCTTGCAAATGATGTTCCCAGAAGGTATTTACCCTCATATACAGCACCAGCCTTAAGGGTGGGATATATGAAGTCTGTGATAAAAACTTCCTTCAAATCTTCTATGTATATTTTGCTGGCACCGGTTTTTATTGCTTTTTCATTGAGCGGGTCAAGTTCTTCGCCTTGACCTACATCTGCCGCCATAGCGATTACTTCATAATCGTAGTTTTCCTTTAACCAAGGAATAATAATGGATGTATCCAATCCTCCTGAATAGGCGAGGATAACTTTTTCTTTACTCATATACTTTTTCCTCCTCAAATATGTTATTATTTATGATGAAACGCAATAAGAATTAGCGTTTCCATGGAAGTTTATGTTATTCATTATATTATAGTTTAACCAATTGAATTATACAATAAAATGTATAAATATGCAATAAATTAAATAATTATTCAAAATAAATTTGATTTGGTAAGAGTCTGAATATTATGTACCGGAGGTACAATTATGGTCATTATGGGTATTGATCCCGGATTTGCAATAACAGGTTATGGTATAGTAAAATATGAAGGAAACAAATTTTCAGTAATTGACTATGGAGCCATAACAACAGCTTCTTCCATGGTATTGCCTCATAGGCTCCTTCATTTGAATGACAGGCTTGAAGAAATAATAGCAAGATATAAGCCTGATGCTATTTCAGTAGAAGAGCTTTTCATAAATAAAAATCTAAAAACTGCGTTAAATGTAGGGCATGGAAGAGGGGTAGCAATACTGGCGGCAGCAAAATCCGGTGTTGAGGTATTTGAATACACTCCGCTTCAGGTTAAGCAGTCTGTTGTTGGTTATGGGAGGGCGGAAAAGGCTCAAATGCAGCAGATGATAAAAGTAATCCTTAACCTGCCTGCCATACCAAAGCCTGATGATGTAGCGGATGCATTGGCTGTCGCTGTATGCCACGGACATTCATATAAAATGCAGGCAATAGGAAATAGAATATAGAAGTTGAAGAGTGGAGGAAAAGTATGTTTGCTTATATAAAAGGAATACTTTCATATAAACACAATGAGTATTTGGTTGTCGAAGCCAATGGTATCGGATATAAGATTTATACTGCCATATCTACAGTGGAAGCCGTAGGTGCGGTGAATACGGAAGTGAAAATATATACTCACTTGTATGTGAGGGAAGATATCATGAGCTTATATGGTTTTTCAACCATGGAAGAGCTGGGGATGTTTGAGTTACTTATATCGGTATCCGGTGTAGGGCCTAAAGCTGCTATTTCAGTTATTTCCTCCGTGCCGCCTTCGAAATTCGGGCTGGCTGTAATCACCGACGATACCAAAACCCTGACAAAGGCTCAGGGTATAGGTAACAAAATGGCTCAAAGGATAATACTTGAACTAAAGGATAAGATAAAGAAAGAACAGCTGGTTGCGGTGAATAATATCAGTGAAGAACAAGTTGTAATGAATAAGGAGAGTTCAAGGGTTTCTGAAGCAGTCAGCGCCCTGATGGTATTGGGATATACCCCTCTGGAAGCAAGCAAGGCGGTTTCGGCTGTTTATTCGGAAGATATGGATCTGGAACAGATAATAAAAAGTGCACTAAAAGGGCTGGTCAGATAAGAGCGGTTGATAACGCATATACAGGAGGTTGAAGTATAGATGGAAGAAGAGAGGCTGGTAGGATGTGAGGTCCGGCAGGAGGATCAGGATGAATCCAGCTTGAGGCCAAGGAAGCTGAGCGACTATATCGGACAAACAAAGGTAAAAGAAAACCTTTCCATATTTATTGAGGCTGCAAAAAAGAGGAACGAAGCTCTTGACCACGTACTCCTGTACGGTCCTCCCGGGCTTGGTAAGACTACTCTTGCAAGCATAATAGCTTCTGAATTGGGAGTGAATCTGAGGATAACTTCAGGGCCAGCTATAGAAAAACCAGGAGATTTGGCGGCTATTCTGACAAACCTCGGGAATTATGATGTTCTTTTTATTGACGAGATACACAGGTTGAACAGGAGTGTTGAAGAAATACTTTATCCCGCTATGGAGGATTATGCACTTGACATAATAATAGGAAAGGGGCCAAGTGCCCGTTCTATCAGGCTTGATCTGCCAAAGTTCACCTTGGTAGGCGCTACCACCAGGGCAGGACTTTTAACTTCTCCACTCAGAGATCGGTTCGGAGTGATTAACAGGCTGGAAATGTATACAAGTGATGAACTTACCCTGATTGTTAAAAGGTCGGCTAATATATTGGGTATGGGCATTGATGAGGAAGGAGCGCGGGAAATAGCTAGACGTGCCAGAGGTACTCCCAGAATTGTCAACCGTCTTCTAAAAAGAGTCAGGGATTTTGCTCAGGTAAAAGCTGACGGATTCATTACAGGCAGTGTAGCAGTAATGGCTCTTGATGCGTTGGAGGTAGACAGGATAGGTCTGGATGGTGTAGATAGAAATATGCTTATGACTATTATCGATAAATTTGCTGGTGGTCCTGTGGGCCTTGATACTCTGGCTGCTTCAATCGGTGAGGAGACTGAGACTATCGAGGATGTCTATGAACCGTTTTTGCTGCAGCTTGGCTTTATAAACAAGACTCCAAGAGGCAGAATGGCAACAAAGCTTGCATATGAGCACCTGGGGTTAAGGTATGAGTAAGGTTTATTCCGTTATATGAGAGGGTTTTTATGAAACTGTTGATGCATATGTGTTGTGCCCCATGCTCGGTTTTTCCCACGAGTTTGATGAAGGGAGATATTGAGTTGGAAGGACTTTTCTATAATCCGAATATTCATCCTGCCGAGGAGCATAAGCGGCGCAAGGAAAATGTAGAGTTGTTCTCAAAACTGGAGAATATACCCGTTACATGTATGGATGACTTTATGCAGGATGAATGGGAGGCATTTAAAGGGCATGAGGATATGAGATGTAAAATGTGTTATGGCATACGTATGGATAAAGTAGCTCAATATGCTAAGGAAATGGGTTTTGACGCATTTACTACTTCCCTTCTGGTAAGTCCTTATCAAAAGCATGATGTGATTAAAAATCTGGGTCAAAAGGCTGCTGAAAAGTACGGAATTGATTTTTACTACAAAGATTTCCGTCCCGGGTTTAGGCAAGGCCAGCAGATGGCAAAGGAAATGGGACTATACAGGCAAAAGTTCTGCGGCTGCATAGTATCTTATAACGAGTCACAAAACAGGAAGAAATGATTGGCCTTAAAGTGGGTATATAGGTTCTAAGTTACTGCGCTGGGGATTATGACCAATTAATTAATACGACATGGATATATTATTAAACTGATAAAATGCAAGAAATCCGGTTTACACGTGCAAAAAACCGGATTTCTTTATGTATATACGCTAAAATATAGCTTTCAATTACCGGAATTTTTATTGCATTACACTTTTGTTACAATACTATTAAAGTTATATAAAAATATAGGAAAAATAAGCTAAGATGTCGAATGATATGGTATTATGGGAATGTACACAGGATAAAAAAATAGTGAGGTGTTAATTATGAGGAAAATCGCAGCAATGATCACGTCTATAGTTGTTATATTATTTTATACTACTAATTCCTTTGCACAGACTATCACTTTATCTTCTCGGACAAATCAGAAAGCAGGAACTTTAAGTGAAGTAAAATGCTCTTCTCAAAGCATACAGGACAAGATAGAGATATCGGTAGATGCTTATGAAGGGTACATAGTAAAGCGCTATAACAAGCCTGACAGAATTGTCATTGATATCCCTAATACTACCATAGTTGCAAAGCAGCAGGGTACCAGTATTAAAAGCAATCTGACAAAAGCAGTGAGGTATGCCCAGTTTAGTAAAACTACTGCAAGAATTGTGATTGATACAGTAGGGCAACCTCAGTATCAGGTTGAGGAAAAGAAGCAAAAGCTGGTTTTATACATAATGAATCCGATAGTAAAAGGCGTTTCATATTATAATGACGGTGATAAGGCTAATATCATTCTTGCCGGCATCAAGCTGGTTGATGGAAGAGGCAATACCGGTAAATTATTTACTGAAAAGCATGAAATGTCAGGTAAAAAATACACTGTTACATTTCTAAGCAAGTTGGGAAAGCTTGAGGATAAGACAGTTAAGGTTAATGATACTTTAATCAATTCAATTCAAATCTACAATAATAAGAAAACAAAAGAAACCAGTATAATATTTAACGCAAAGGACAGGCTGCGTTATGAAGCTGCAGCAAAGGATGAGGTTAAGGGTACTGTTATTAAGATTACTAATTCTGAGCTGGCTGACAGAGCTTATGAAAACAGAGGCTCCGAGGATGAAGCTGACAATGGAGGGATAGAGCCGGGAGAATTGGATTTTGAGATACCTGTATCCAATCCCGAAAAAGATGATACTGACAAGCAGAAGGAAGAATCTACTTTATCCTTGCTGAATATCAAGCATAGTTTTTTAGATAATGGTGCAAGTGAAGTAGCAATTTCGCTTGAGAACTATTTAAATTACAATATTATGAGGTTGACAGGACCGGACAGGCTGGTAATAGACATTCCTAATACAAATGCACCTGTTAATCAAGAGACTTTGAGTATTGGCAGCAGTTTGGTGAAGAGTGTAAGATATGCGCAATTCGAGGATAAAACTGCGAGAATAGTTCTGGACACAGAAGGACAGCCTCAGTTCCGGGTTGAAGAAAGGCCGGGGCAGCTGGCATTGGTTATTGAGAAGCCTACGTATAAAAGTTTTAAATATAACAGTAGTGGAGACAGGGTGCATTTTATTCTTAGCAAGGTGAAACTTACTGAGGGCGGCGAAAAACTCAAAAAGCTTTATACTGAGAGCACAGATGATACAGGCCTCAAGTATACAATCTCTTTCAAAAGTGAACAGGCAGATATAGGTTATGGTACTTTTAAAATAAATGACAGTCTGTTGAATACGGTGGATATAGTAAAAGATGACCTGACAGGAATGACAAGCATTACTTTCAACGCTAAGGACAAAACAGTTTACAATACTATTTCCAGACAATTGACAAATGATACTGCTATTACGGTTTTGAAACCCTTTACTGACGAGGATAAGCTGATTGTCATAGATGCAGGTCATGGTGGAATTGAACCTGGTGCAGTTCAGGGTGATTTGAAGGAAAAAACACTAAACCTGGATATAGCGATAAGACTGAACAGTCTGCTGAAAAGCAAAGGTGTTAAAACCTATATGACAAGGGAAGATGACAGCTATGTGGGACTTTACGAGAGGGCCTATATAGCAAACAAATTGAATGCAAAATTGTTTTTATCAATTCATAACAATGCATACTACTCGAAGCATAAAGGTACAGAAGTGTTGTATCACAGTTCCGGTGGGTTTGGTAAAAAGTTTGCTCAAATTTTGCAGGATATTTTGATTGGAAAACTTAATACTTACGATAGAAAGATAAAGGCAAGGCCTGAGCTGGTTGTACTGAAAGCTACTTTAATGCCTTCGGCCCTGGCAGAAATTGCGTTTATGACAAATAAGGATGACAAGGAAAAGCTTATGGATGAGAATTTCAGGCAAAAATCTGCGGAAGCTCTGTGCGAAGGAATTATGAAAGCACTGGAGAGTATGGACGAATAAATAAATTAGAAATTTCAGTATATAAAGTATATAAAAAAAATCAGCAGAATTTATGTATTCTACTGATTTTTTTTATTGGATGCTTGTGATAACATTGAACTATTGAACTAAGATGGGAAATAATATATTCTCTTAATTTTGTCCATAATTATAGTGTGTAATTGTAAGAGTTTGGCAATTATAGTCTGCTGCTTATAACTCATAGCTTTTCCGGACTTTGGAATGCGGGAAGGTAATAATATTTACTCACTGTAAGGAGGAAAATTATGAAGAGGAGTTTGTTTTATATAGTAGTTATGGGAATTCTATTGCTCTCAGCTTGTGATATACCTATAGAAAAGGATTCCAGTAATGCAATGAATGAATACACAGAAACTGACCTGGCCAAGTCTGTCGATGAAACAGATAATAGCAAAGTGAATGGTGAAAAATCCGGCGAAGTAAAAGGTATTATGAAGGATACATCTACTGAGAATATACAGAGTGATAAAAGGTTGTCACTGGTTTTATACTATCAAAGTGAAAAAGGATTTTTAGTACCTGTAACAAGAAGGGCGACAAAACAGGAGGGGATTGCGAAAGCGGCAGTCTGTGGATTAATTGATAGTTCAATTAATAGGGAGGAATTGGAATATTTTGGACTTTACCCTACATTACCGGCGGGAACTGAAGTAAGAGGCCTTAGCATTAAAGACAGTACAGCTACTATAGATTTTAACTCCCTGATTCTTGATTATGAAAGCAAAGCAGAAGAACGGAATATAATTTCTTCTGTAGTATATACACTAACAGAATTTAAAACCGTTAAGAATGTCAAGATGCTTGTGAACGGTGCATTAAAAGAAAAGTTGAAGTTTGGTTCAGACATTTCAGGAATGCTAAACAGGGAAAATGTTTTAGTAAATACGGAAAAAATACATCTTACAAAGGGAATGGTGAAAAGTGACATATACTTTCTAATGGATTCAGAAGCAATGCTTTCGTATACACTTCCTGTATCCGTTGAGTATCCTGAAACAAGTGACGATGCAAAACCGTCTAAAATAATAGAATTATTGGCTAAGGGACCTGAAAATAAGGAATTGTATTCTGAAATACCAAGAAAAACAAGGCTTCTGGGTAGTCATAGGGAAGGAAAAGTTCTCCAACTTGATTTTGATAAGGAAATAAAATCGTATGGAGGCGGAAACGCAAGAGAAAAAGGTATTTTAAATCAGATTTTGTATTCAATGAAACAAATAGATGATATTGAAAAGGTGAAAATAATTATTGAAGGTAAAGAAGGCAGTTTGCCTGAAGGAACGGAAATTTCACGTGGAATAAGTATTCCTGCTGAAATTAATGATTATCTAAATAGTAAGGCAAACTAGTATATTAAGCGACTAAATTATTGAATTTGAAAGGTAGGATTTGTAAATTGAGAGTTGACGGAAGGGAAAATACAGAACTTAGAAAAGCCAAAATAACCAGGAATTACTTGAAGCATGCGGAAGGGTCAGTGTTAATTGAAATGGGTGATACGAAAGTTATCTGTACTGCTTCTGTTGAAGAAAAAGTACCTCCTTTCAAAAAGGGCAGTGGTGAGGGATGGGTAACAGCAGAATATTCGATGTTGCCCAGGGCTACGCAGGTGAGGAATACAAGGGATATCAGCAAGCTTAAGCTAAATGGCAGAAGTCAGGAGATACAGAGACTGATAGGGAGATCTTTAAGATCTGTTGTTAATTTCAATATCCTCGGAGAGAGAGAAATTATTATAGATTGTGATGTGGTTCAAGCTGATGGAGGTACAAGAACGGCTTCAATAACCGGGGCATTTGTAGCTCTTGCGGATGCATGCAGAACACTGGTTGAAAAGGGTATCATTACAAAAATGCCTCTGACGGATTTTGTTGCTGCTGTAAGTGTGGGCCTGATTGGGCAGGATGAAATGCTTGATTTATGTTACCAGGAGGATTCAAATGCAACAGTTGATATGAATGTGGTAATGACAGGAAGTGGAAGCTTTATCGAATTACAGGCGACAGGTGAACAAGCGCCCTTTAACCGTAAACAGTTTGATAAACTCCTTAGCCTTGCTGAAAGCGGTATAAGAAGTTTACTTGAATTACAGAGAGAAGTGTTGGGGAGCATAACAAATAGTATCGGGGGCTAACGAAAGATGGAAGAATTCATAGTAGCATCAAGAAACAAAGGGAAGCTGAAAGAGATTTCCGAAATACTTGCGGATTTTCCGCTTCGAGTTGTCTCTATGGAAGAGATAGGGATAGATAAGGATATAGAGGAGTACGGAAGTACATTTGAGGAAAATGCGTTGATAAAGGCAAAGGAAATACATAGTATTACCGGAAATATGGTTATGGCTGATGATTCAGGTTTAGAGGTGGATTTTCTTAATGGTGCTCCTGGCATTTATTCTGCGAGATTTGCAGGTGAAGGTGCTACTGATGAAGATAAGAACAATAAATTATTAGAGCTTCTGAAGGAAGTTCCATTTGAAAAGAGGAATGCAAGATTTGTCTGCGTAATTGCTGTTGTTTTTCCTGATGGTGAAAGTTTCACGGTAAGGGGAACCTGCGAGGGTTATATTGCGTTTAAGCCAGAGGGGAAAAACGGATTTGGATACGATCCATTATTCTATGTTCCTGAATATGATATGACAACTGCTCAGTTGGCTCCTGAAGAGAAACATAGAATAAGCCATAGAGGTAAGGCATTGAGGCTAATGGCGGAAAAGTTGAAAGAGTATGGGATTGAAGATAAAGATCTATGGTAAATATGTATTAATGCAAATGGTATTTCGGGGGTTGTAGCAATGAAAATACTTGTACTTAGTGATACACATGGAGATACGGATAAAGCAGAGGAGGCAATAAGGACCGAAAGTGATGTAGATTTGATTATTCATTTAGGCGATTATTTCAGAGATGCACAAAAACTTTCAGGAATATTCCCACAGATACCAATAGAATATATATATGGTAATAGTGATTTCATGATAGGCGATGTTGCTGCTGAAAAAGTACTCGAATATAAGGGTAAAAGAATTTTAATAACACACGGACACAGATATTCTGTAAAATGGGACTATGATAAGCTGCATAGAAAAGCTGAAGAAATGAAAGTGGATATGATTCTGTTCGGACACACCCACATAGCAGATACGGTAAAAAAGGGAAAGTATATTTTAGTGAACCCGGGGAGTATTAGTGATCCTAGGGATGATAACAGTCAATCCTATGCTATAATCAATATTAGTGAGGAAAAAATAGAATCCAATGTAATTTACGTATGATAATTTCTTCAAAATGGATTAATTTGGTGTTGACAAATGGTAGTGTACCTTGTATAATATTAAAAGTCGGCGGTTGAAATACTCATCGCTGTAGGGTTTGCGGGTGTAGTTCAATGGTAGAACATCAGCCTTCCAAGCTGATTGCGTGGGTTCGATTCCCATCACCCGCTCCACAATTTTATATCTGCCCGTAGCTCAGTTGGATAGAGCAACGGACTTCTAATCCGTTGGCCGGACGTTCGAGTCGTCTCGGGCAGGCCATAAAATAAGCGACTTTCACAAATGTGAAACCGCTTATTTTTTTATCTAATACCAATCTAATACCAATCTCAGAAAATTTTTGGTACTAAAATAATGCCCTAACTTTATCGTCCATTTCTTTTTTAGTACTTAACTCTAGATGTTGGTATATTTTTTTGAGCACCAATATATCATGTCCAAGACGTTCTGCAGCATATTGATCTGCGATGTTATTTTTATAGAGAATAGTAGCATGGTAGTGACGTAAGTCATGGAACCGTATATCAGGAAGAGGTGCACTTGCCAAATTGAATTCTATGCACCGTTTATGTCCTGTTAATACAAAATCACTACGCTTAACTTTTCCAGCCTTTAATTGCTTCAAGGCCTTATTATGCCTATCAATAATTTTACCGAACCTTTCACTATAACTATCTGGCCTCAACTGAAAAATGTAATGGCTTATTTTTTCCTGTTGCGTTCTTCTGGCTTCTAATAAATCTATTATTTTTTGAGAAATCGGTATGGTTCGCATACCTCTCTCAGATTTTGGATCATCATCTATATAGCCAAATTCGCTTATTGCTCTAGTCTCATCAATTGTTATCATACAATTATCTTTATCAATATCGCCCCATTTGAGACAAAATATTTCTCCAAGTCTCATTCCGCACCATGCACCCAATAGCAATGGAATTTCATCCCATGTGTTTTTAAAGGCTGCATGAAACAACTCAAACTCTGCTTCTGTTAATACATGAGGAGTATATTTTTTTGCCTTTGGAGGCTCAACGTCCCTACAGGGATTTTTTACTTTTAAAGCATCATATAGTATTGCATTTAGCAAATAAAAATGTTTTCTTACTGTTGTAGGGGACAATCCGTACTTAAGCTTTTTTGAAATATACTCTTTAATATGCATTTCCTGAATTTCTCTTAAATAAAGTCTACCAAAGAATGGCTTAAAATGAGTTTCGATATACATTTTATAGCTAACCTGCGTAGAAGCCTTGATTTTACCTTTTACGCATGGCTTACTATAATCGACAAAATTGATATCTATCCATTTATTGGCCCATGCATCAAATTTCATTTTACCAAGAGAAGAGTATGTCCTGTTTTCAATATCAGTTTCTAACTCTCTTGCTTTTGATTTGCATTCTTTTTCCGAATCACATGTAATATATTCATATATTTTTTTTGGTTTGCCATGCTTATCCAGCTCAGCTGATGTACAAACATAAACCGCTGCTTGAAATGTCCCATTTTTAAGTTTTCTGACATGTGCCATATTACTTAACAACTCCTTTGAAAGCTATTACCTTACCAACAACTTTTATTTCCTTGTAATTTTTCCTGCTTAAAATTATGTCTGAATACATTGGATTTTCTGAATGAAGCCTAATCATACCATCAATCTTATATACTCTTTTAAGAGTAGCCATTTCTCCATCAACAAAAACCACAGCTATGTCTCCATTGTCAACATCCGGTTGTTTATGAATATATACTAAGTCACCGTCATAAATTCTAGCACCATTCATGCTGTCACCCTTTACCTTTAAACCTAAATCACAACTAACATCTGCATATTCATATCCAATAATATTTTCTGTTGCCGATATTGGTTGTCCAGCTTTTAAACACTCATATATTGGTATTTTCTTAAAAGGAGTGTTATCTGAATAATATTTACTATCAGACCTGCCCATTAACCAATCAGTTGTAACTCCGAAATAATCAGCGGCATAATCTATAAATGCAAATCCGGGCTCATGTACTCCTTTTTCATATTTAGATATCATAGATTTATTTGTTTCAATATCATATTTTGCTTTTAAGTTGGCGCATAGCTCATCTTGTGTTAAGTTATTTTCTTTCCTTAAACTAAACAGTCTTTCTGAAAATTTACTCACTTTATTTCCTCCTCAATATCTTATATTTATTATTATATTTAAAATTATCAAAAATGCAACAATATTTTAAAAAAACATTTAATTTGTTGTTGACAACGAAACATGACGAGTGTATATTGAAAATATGGCGAGTTATCAAAAACGAAACCAAAAACAAAGAGGGGGTCTAAATATGCCTAAAAAGAAAAGAGATACAAAACTGTGTCACCATCCTTACGATAAATTCATGGCTTTTTTAAAAGAGAATAGAATTAAGTTGCAAGAAATTGCAGACTTGTTTGGGCACACAGTTCAGACAATAAGCATGAAAAACCACGGTAAATCTGATTATAGCATGTCTGAAGTAGATAAAATCTGTAATCATCTAGGAATCAGCTCAGAAATTTTTCGTGCAAAAAAAGTTTCATAAACGAAACAATTTAGTTCATGAAATAGAAATGTCTATACCTTGATGTTTTTACATATAAGGTGTCATGGGGGAGGTGTATACAATGCCTAATTTAGAAGCAATAAATGATTTGAAAAAGCAGGCAATGAAAGAGATCGAAAATTTATTGAACTGGAACAAATCAAATATAAAAAATAGTCCTGAGCAGTGCCGGTTAAATTTAGAAACAATTGTTACAT